>CADCPK010000303.1 GCA_902803215.1 uncultured Lachnospiraceae bacterium | reverse complement strand
TTCGGTTTCTCTGTCTCTTCCGGTTTCTCTGTCTCTTCCGGTTTCTCTGTCTCTTCCGGTTTCTCCGGCTCCTTCTGCTCCTCCGTTTCCACCTCGTCCTCCGATTCCTTTCTGCAGTTTTTATTCAACTCTTCGATAAATACTTTCAAAATTCCATTTCTCCTGTTCTGATCTGTCACGGTTTCGCATCCCCGCGGAGCGTTATTATAACTGTTTCGCATCCCTGCGGAACATGATCGTCAAATCCATCTGCGTCAGTCTGTCTGCGCCTGCAGCCAGGGCACTACGCCTGCAGTCCGGGCACATCCACATGTTCAAATCCGTTTTCGTTCAGTCCCCAGGCGATCTTTGCGGCCCCGCACAGCGTCGTCGAGAGCAGCGCCGATGCTCTGGAGAGAATGTAGATAATACTGATGTAACGCAGGTTCTCCGAATAACCGTCGGGATCGTCGCGATGTTTCCGGCGACGGTCATGTGCGGAAAGAGGCCGATCTGCTGGATCACATAACCGATCTTTCTTCTCAGCAGGACAGGATCCTGCGCTTTCACCGGCTCGCCGAACAAAAGGATCTCGCCCGAATCCGGCTCGATCAGCCGGTTGACAGTCTTGATCAGCGTCGTCTTTCCGCAGCCCGAGGAGCCCAGGATGGTCACAAACTCTCCCTCATCTACCGTGAGAGATACATCCTCGAGCGCATACCCGTTCATCCCCGGAAATGATTTATATACATGTTTAAACTCCAGAACAGTCATAACTTTCTTCCATTCTGTCATCTTCGACCGGTCGCTTTCGACCCGGTCATTTTCGCCCCGGTCACTTCTTGATTGTCGTTTCGTAAAAATCTCTGGCGACATCGGACGGTTCCTCGCCGTCAAGGTCAACCCTGGCGTTCAGCGATGTAACCACTTCCGTTGTCAGCGTGCTATGACTGCTTAACGATTAAATCATGGAATGCTAGTCTCAATTTCTATCTTCTCGTCGAATATTTCATTTTGCGTTTCACAGCCTTCCGGTTGACCGATTTATGCGCCCTACATAATTCTTTGTCATTTATCATCTTTTCTATCTGTCCTGGAAGGTATTTAGGCTTTCTGTCTTTGCCGATGGATTTCAATCAGATCATCGATCGCTACATCCGGATCAAACGTGTGAAAAGCCATATAATTCCGGTTCATGGTCTTTGCAGGTGCCTGCCTGTAGATTCTCCTGCTCTTTTCACCGCGTGTGCAAGCCCAGTAGCGATACAAGTATCCAATCCAGTACAATACTTCCGGAGCGTATTTTTCTCCATCTGTACTCAGCGTCTTTTCATCCGCCAGTTCATCAAGCAGATATTCTTCTCCCATCCACTGCAGCTTATTGTAGGTAGAATCCAAATGTTCAGCCACTTCCAAATTCATGAAATCACGAATAAAGTCTTCACTGGCGTAGGCGGTAGAACGCTCAAACAGGCGGCCTTGAATATCACAAAGCTTTAATTGTATGCTGTCCATGATGTTTACTTCCGATAATAAATTTATCAGTAGATCTACTGCTTTAAATATTGACATGAGCCCTGTTTCGTGCTATCCTCTTCTTAGAAAAAAGGAGGCGAAACTATGCTGCAATCCGTTGTAAGTGCTATCCGAAACACTGTACCAATTTCCCAATTCAACCGTGGCCTTGCGGGAAAAATCTTCGCCGATGTAAAAACAACCGGTCCTAAAGTCGTGATGAAAAACAACGAAGCGGAGGTTGTCCTTCTCCCACCGGACCAGTATGTGCAGCTTATGGATTTGCTTAATGACTATGAGCTTCTTTCTCTTGCCGTGGAGAGAATGGAACACTATGACCCTTCCAAACTCATCTCTGAGGAAGAAATGGATAGTGAGCTTGGCATCACTCAGGAAGAATTGGACAGTGTCGGCGAGGTTGAGTTCGAATGAGCTGGGTACTTGACTACGTTCCGGAAGCAAGGAAGGACATTAAGAACCTCAACCGTTCCCAACAGATCGTTGTGAATAAGGCTTTGAAAAAGGTGAAGGAAAACCCTCTGCCACAGGACGAGGGCGGTTACGGCAAACCTCTCGGAAACAAGCGTGGACGAAACCTCACCAACTTCCTCAAAATTAAGCTCCGCGGAGAAGGCATCCGGATCGTTTATAAGCTCATCCGCACAGAGACCAAAATGCTTGTGGTTGTCGTAGGTGTCCGCGAAGACGAAGAGGTCTACGAAATCGCTCACCGCAGAAAAATCAAATACACCTTATGAAACGCATTTCCCGCCCAGGGTGATAAGCCTGGGCGGGGTATCATTATACTGGTCATCGGGAGAACGAACGACTATTTACAAAAATCGTTTTCTCAATTGCGGGCTATGTAAGTTTTTTCCCCTGGTGCAATCGAAGAAAAGGACAAGCAGGATGTGCAAGTTATTTAGCTAC
>CADCPK010000302.1 GCA_902803215.1 uncultured Lachnospiraceae bacterium | reverse complement strand
CGTGTCACCGGTTATGATATCGAGGGACATGCAAAGGATGCAGACGGATTTATCCATCTGATCAACTCCGGCGCTTCCGCTCTTGATTTCTCGGGTGTTTGCAAGGATGAGAACGGCAACCCGACCATGAAGAAATGGTGGGATATCACCGAGGAAGATATCAAGGCTATCTCCGCAGCTACCGAGTGGGCTCCGGCTGACAACGGATATTTCCGCGGCGGCGGCTATTCTTCCAGATTTGTCACCAAGGCTGAGATGCCTGTCACCATGATGAGACTCAACCTGGTCAAAGGTCTTGGACCGGTCCTTCAGATCGCAGAAGGCTGGACCGTTGCTCTTCCGGATGAGGTTACCGATATTCTTTGGAAGAGAACCGACTACACATGGCCCTGCACCTGGTTTGCACCGCGTACAGACGGCATCCCGGGAAGCGCTTTCGAGAACGCTTACACCGTGATGAGAAACTGGGGCGCTAACCACGGCGCATCCGTCTACGGACATGTCGGCGCTGACCTGATCACCATGGCTTCCATGCTGAGAATTCCGGTCTGCATGCACAACGTTCCTGAGAAAGACATCTATCGTCCGGCAGCCTGGAACGCATTCGGCACCGTAGATAAAGAAGGCGCTGATTACAGAGCATGCGCAGCATTCGGCCCGATGTACAAAAAATATAAGTAAAGCGGAGGGCTGTAACACTTTTCGAGGAGGCTTCCTCGAGCTCCTCTGCGACTCGGGGGCGGGGAACCGCTCAGAGTTGCGAAGTCCGCTCTTTCTCCGCTCCGCTCCGGTCGTTGCCAAACGGGTGCCACCGGCACCCGGCAACCGCCCCCGAACCCCCACCCCTTCCGGGCACGCTTTTTATTTCAAACGGGGACGGTCCGAGACTCACTTTTCAGTGGTCTCGGACCGTCCCCGTTTTTTCTTTTAAGTTTAAATATAGAAGTAATTTCCCTGCATCAGCCGGTAGAAATAGTACAGGCCGCTCACGATATGGGCGAGCACAAGGAGCAGGCAGACGATCATATACAACCGTTCTTTTTCCTCTTTTTCCCTCTTCTCTTTCCTTCGTTTATGCAGGATATCTTTTATGTTTACAAACAGCTGCGGCACCGCATAGGCGTACAGCATAAATCCGAAGAACTGCATTCCCCACAGAAAACTCCCGTTTCCGGCTCTGGCGCCGTTTTCTACGATGAACATGGCTTCGATGAGGCCCACAAGAAAAGAGACAGCTTCGAGCAGCGCGTATTTAGGGTGTTTTTTTCTGTTATAGGCAAATACGAGCACCGGGAAGGCAAGGCCTGTCACGAACTTCATGACAAACGCTTTTATTCCCTCCATAAAGAAGTACATCGACGGTCCGAAAACGAGCCTGTAAGGCTTGTCCGCCACTGACATGCAGTTGATCGCATACTGACTGAACAGCAGGACCAGAGCGGGCACCATGGTCAGGGCCATGATGAGCACGTTCTCTGCATTATTCCTCTTCTTTGCAAGATCGATGATCAGCAGAGCCGTGAACACGATTCCGAACGTCATCATGAAGCCCGCGTTCATATTTGTCGCGAGGGCCATCATAATCATGGTCAGGATCCAGTGCTTTGTCGATATCCTCTTCTCTTCGCTGTAAATCCGATACAGCTCAAAGAAGTTATACAGGGTGAGAACGGCAAACGGCTTCATGGCTATGTAGGTGATATTATGCCATGGCTGAGCGATGAGCGAACCTGCATAGAACCTTGGGAAAAGCCAGGGTATCGGAATGTTGGTCAGGAACAGCAGTCCCAGAGAGATCATCATGCTCTTCGGCCTTGACATCCGGGTATACTTATTGATGAATACGGATGTGCAGGCCCAGGAGAAGCCCTGGATCAGACCTTCCAGAAGTCCTATCGTATACAGAAATCCGGGGGTAAGCTGAAGCAGGCTGTTGATCAGGATAAGGAGAAGGTTGTTCGTATAGTTGTTCAGCGCCACATAGATCTCTGTCGGCACATCACTCAGATACTCCTCGTTGTGCATGATCGCCTGGCGGTAAAACAAAAAGGAAAAGAATGCCGCCAGCACCAGTGCTCCCAGCACCAGGATCACGTTATCTTTGATTTTTCTTGATTTTTCGATATTTATGGTTTCGGTTTTCATTAAGTGTTCCTGCTTTCTAATCATACGTAGAAGTGATACCCATGGCACACCCAGACGAAGTAGCGGAATCCGGTGATCACGTGAAGCGCCGCCAGGATAAATCCTACGATAAAGTAAGCCTTCCGTTTACCGGTCTTTTCCACAGTCCCATTGCGGTACTCTTTAAAATCGCGGAGAAACATCGAGTAAACGTACATGAAAAGGATATATCCCATGATCTCCAGACCCCAGAGGAAGTTTCCGTGGGTCTTACGATCTCCGTCTTCCATGATGAACATGCCTTCCAGCACCGACCAGACATAGCCCCAGGCGGCAACGCCGGCACCGTTCACAAGCCTGTGCCTGTTGTAAACATACACCATGATGGGCAGCGGCAGAGCCGTGACAAATTTCATGATAAAGATCACCGGGCCGTCATCAAAGAAAAAGAGCGACGGGGCAAACATAATGCCGTTGGCTTCGTTAAAGAGCAGCTTTGCCTGAATGGGCAGGACGGCGATCGCAGGAAGAGCCACGCATCCCAGAAGAAACTCATTTTTGAATGTGTTTCTCTTTCCGAAAAAGTCAATAAGCAGGAATACAAGAAGTCCCGGGGCAAAGCCCATCAGGAAATTCGGCTTGACCATGGTAGCCAGCACCAGCAGCAGACAGGTCATGATCCAGTAGTTCCATGCTATCCTCTTTTCCTTTTTATATATCTCGTGGAGATACGCAAAAGTGAGCATCGTAAGGACAGCGATCGGACGCATGGAATTATAGGTGATGTTGTGCCATGGCTGAGAAATGATCGATCCTTTGTAATACCTCGGGAATAAATACGGAACGTAGATGTTGGTCAGGAACAGCAGGCAGAAAGAGATCGCCATGCTGATATATTTGTCCAGATCAAAAAGCTGCTCTATCACCAGCGTGGTGCAGATCATTGCCGCTCCGACGGTGAGGCCCTGCAGAAGCCCCATGGAATAGATCAGAAAGTGTGTCCAGGTGAACACCCATTTCATCAGAATAAAGACGATGGAATAATTCTGGATATACATGGCCTGGCTGATATGCGCCGGAAGGTCGCTCGGATAGCCGCCATTGTACCCTAAAGCCTGCAGATAGAACAGGATCGATGTGAGCACAGACAGAAGAAGCGCCGCAAGAATCATGATGGTATTGTCCCGCGCGCGGTCCTGATTCAACCTGCCTGTCCCGATTTTTATTGCTGCTAATTTCATTGTAGATCAGTTTCCTCTCTAAATCATGTCCATCCCGCTGTCGGAAGGATCAGCCTAAAGTAGCTCAGTACGGTATTAAAGACCCAGATCAGGGCAATTCCGCCGTAGATCACGTTTCGGATCCGTTCGCTTTTGATCACTTTTTCCATGATCCATCCATACCCCATGGTCACGAAATACATGACCGCCATCGTCGAGGAGACCATATATCTCCCCTGCGCCTGCAGGTCGTTGTAATATGCGTAGATAAAAAGCAGAACGAGGGGAATGAGCATGCCGATAAACATAAAGGTGTTGTAAAGGCCTTTCCCGTTTATTCCCCGATAAGTAGTGATCACCTTGCGGGACGACACATCGTCGCTCTGATCCCGAAGATACACCGATTTCTCCACCTTTCTGTTTTTCCACAGGAAATTTTGGCGGAACGGGATGATCGTAAACACAAATCCCAAAAAGATAAAGCCGACGTAGATCTTGTACATCCACTCTTCCATGAAGATCGTGTAGTGGCCGAATGCGCAGATAAAGCTGTAGATCGTCATGATCGTCCAGTTGTGCGGCCAGCCTCCTGCCTGATAAAGAAGCAGGTCCTTGTAGGACATTCCCTCTTTCTCGGGCGTCCAGTGAAGGGACGGCTTCAGCTCGTCGATCGCGTACATCTCTCCCGAGATCTTCGTCACCTTGAGTCCCAGTATATCTCCGTCGTACAGGATGCCGTTGCGCACGAATGTCCACAGAGCGATCACCAGTACGATACCGGCAACGACAAGTCCGCTTTTCAGCATTCTCATCGCTCTCTCCTTCAGCTCCTCATCCGCATCGTCCAGCAGATGACTTGCAAGGAAGAGAAAGAAACTCATGAGGACCCAACCATAGGCATTATAATAGGAAAGAAGACAAAAGCCCATGCCCACGGCAAGGATGATGCAGTTCTTTCTTGTCCATCCCTCATCCAGGTATCTTGTCCATGCATAGAGGATCACTGTCGTTGTAAAGATGGCCATGGCATCATTGTTGACGTATGTTCCTACAAACAGCAGTTCGGGCAGGAACATGACCAGCGCGTTCATCATCCACCTGCGTCCGTCCTTGAACAGACGCTTTGTCATATGCGGAATAAGCGCTGCCGTTGCCGTGGTAAAGACCACGCCGGTGAATCTTGCCGCGCAGATCAGGGCCATGTTCGATGTGGAAAAAAGACTGACGATCTTCATGAACAGTGCCGAGATCATATACGACAGCATCGGATAGAACGCGTAAGAGATCCCCCAGAGCTCGTTCCGCACCTCCGGATCGTATCCGTTGGGCAGACGGCCGTGGTTATAGATGTAATTGGGGATCATAAAACGCATGTTTTCGTCCGGCCCGGCGGGCGGCTGATTGGTGAGCGACCAGGCAAACGTCAGCCCGAACACCGCCAGGATAAACAGAATGTACAGGTAAGTTTCCCAAGCATGCTCAAACCCGAGTCTTCCCCGGGTCTGAGCACCGCCGGTTTTACGCAAAACCATATTTTATCAAATCCTCTTCAATGAGAAATCCTGACTTTCGAGTGTCAGGTTCGGATTATAGTAGGGGTCCGGGGTACCGAAAATTCCCGGCCAGTGTTTTTCTACCGTAGCGATCTCCCGTCCGAAGCGCTCGATCTTCTCGGGCGTATCTTCGAGGCCGCGGGACTTCGATTCATAATGATACAACTCACAGTAAGGATTGTAAACCACTAAATAGCCGGCATGACGAACTTTCAGGCAAAAATCTACGTCATTGAACGCGACGGCGAGGTCTGTCGAGAGTCCGCCGACCTCTTCAAAGACATCTTTCCTGACCATCATGCAGGCTGCCGTCACGGCACTGTAGTCCTGCGCGCAGATGATCCTGTGGCAGTAGCCCGTAGCTCCGCGGGGCTGCTGCACAAAGGCATGTCCCGCAATGCTGCCGAAGCCGATGATGACGCCGGCGTGCTGTATGGTATCGTCGCCATAGTACAGTCTTGCTCCGACGATTCCCACGTCCGGGCGCATGCAGTAGCCGAGGAGCTCCTCGATCCAGTTGTCGTTGATCACCTCGGTGTCGTTATTCAGCAGAAGGAAATAATCTCCCTTTGCCGCAGCCGCTCCGTAGTTGTTGATCGCGGAATAGTTGAACGTCCCTTCCCAGTAAACGACCCGCACCTTCGGATTTTCCTGCTCGAGCTGTTTATAGAATTCGAAAGTCTCCTCTTCCGTGCTGTTGTTTTCGATCACGACGATCTCATAGTTGGTGTATGTCGATTTATCCCTGATGGAGTCGATACATTTTTTCAGATCGGCGATGTGATCTTTGTTGGGGATGAGGATCGATACAAGAGGTTCTTCCGGCCAGGTATATTTTGTCCGATAAAGCCCCGGGAATTCTCCGTATGTCACGACGCACGGTACACCGAGACGGTCAAAATGTGCCTGGATGGCTCTCTGCCCTGCCGCAAAAGCGTAGCCCTTGCTCTCCGGGTTTTCGGAGGTAGACTGTTCGTGCGCTCTCCAGTGGTAGAGGATCCTGGGAATATGGCCGATATGCTTCGTGTTTTCGACGCAGCGAAGGACCAGATCATAGTCCTGGGCACCGTCAAACTCGGGGCGAAGCAGGCCTGTTCTGTTGAGAAGCTCCCGTTTTACCACCAGGAAATGGCAGATGTAGTTTACCGTGTGAAGCAGGTCCGGATTATAGTCCGGTTTAAAATGCGGCTCGAAGAACGAAGTGCCTTTTCCCGACATCTTATCTTCGTCAGAGTAGACCATCTCGGTCTCTCTGTGTTTATTCAGATATTTTACCACTTCAAAAAGAGCATCGTCCGTGATCGCATCGTCATGATCGGCAAATCCGATATAATCGCCCGTCGCAGCCTCTATCGCCGCGTTGGTGTTCTGGGCGATCCTGAGCTGCGTGTGGTTGTGGATCGCCTTAATGCGGGGATCCGACTCTTCGAGCTCGTTCAGCAGATCGGTGAGCGGGGAGTCCTCTCCGCTTCCGTCGGAAAGACACAGCTCCCAGTTGGGATAAGTCTGTCTGCGCACCGAATCGACCAGCTGTCCGAGGTACTCCGGATCGGTGCGGTAAAGCGGAACGACGATCGAGATCTTCGGCGTATACTCGAACACATGGCTGCGCTGTTTTTTGAGCTCCTCCTCGGAGGGAAGATGTTTGGGCAGCCATTCGTCGTAGCTCTGCGGACGGAAATGCCTCTCCGCCAGTTTGCGCGAAAGCGGATCCGCGATAAACGAAGGCGCTTTTGCCTGGATCAGGCGCACACCTTTTACCGCAACTTTTCTCGTACCGTCTTTTATCAGGTTTGCCGGGCCTTTCGTGCCCAGGTACTTCATCGCCTTGTTGTAATATCTTGTCAGTCTCTCATCCAGCTTGCGTACACCGCTGATACCGACTTTATGGACTGCGGTCCGGCCTTCTCTGTCGCGCATCACCAGATAGATATAATCTTCCGAGATGTTTTCGGCTTCCACCTCAAATCCGCATTTCCTGTCGATCGTGCACTCTGTGAACATCGCCTTCACATCGCTTCTCGGCCCTCTCCTGACCGTCGCACTCAGCCTCTGCTTTTCCTTATTATAGAGTCTGATCTGAACAGGCGTTACGCTTGCTGCCCAGCCTCGGATGTACAGCTTATGTTCTGCACCTCCTGTCTGTTCCTGCTCAATAAAATACTGCGGTTTTCCCTGACGCTTCTTCAGATCGGAAGCCAAAACGAACAGCCATCTGTTCTTCTCTCCTTCGTATGTATAGTATACGTTAAGGGCTTTATGTTTATCCGTGATCTCGGGCACATATACCCTGATCCCGGCATATTTTGCGATCGACTCGGGTCCTGTCTGTACGCCCGAGATCACCCCTGCGGACGGATAGAAAAAGACTTCCGTCACAAGCACCTGACCGTCAAGTTCCGCAGAAACCTTGCATTTATCCGGCAAAAGTCCCTGAATCTGATAAACGTCGGGGTGGTCCAGCAGAAACCGCTCCCGCACCACAAAAAACTGTTGATTCGTCATTCCCAAGTTTCCTCTCCTCTGTAAACATTCTTTTCAGAGCCGTCGGTTCCGTTAAGTGTCAGGTTTGGGTTATAGTAAGGATCGCCCTTTTCAAGGAATCCTCTGTGCCTGCTTCTGAAAAGTGCGGTTTCTTCCGCAAAACGCGCTGCTTTTTCGGGGCCGGTCTCGAGCCCTCTGGACTTCGATTCGAAGTGGTACAGTTGTGCACCGGGCACATAGACCGTCTTATGTCCTTCGGCTGCCGCCCTGAGGCAGAAGTCCACATCGTTGAACGCGACCGCAAAGTCGGGATCGAGCCCTCCGATCTGTCTGAATACAGATGTTTTTATCATCATGCAGGCCCCGGTAACCGCACTTACCGTACGTGCGGAAACATTTCTCATTAACGGTCCTGCGTAATCTTTTGCTCTGCCGACATCGATATGCCCGGCTATTCCTCCGATCCCCGTCACAATACCTGCATGCTGGATGGTGTCGTCGGGGTAGAAAAGCTTCGCTCCGGCAATGCCGGTACCCTCGCGGGCACAATATCCGAGCAGGTTTTCGATCCAGTCGGGGCTGATGACTTCGGTGTCATTGTTGAGCAGGATCAGATACTCTCCCGATGCCGCCGCCGAGCCGAAGTTGTTGATCAGCGAATAGTTGAAATTTCCTTTATAATGCACGACCTTCACCCGGGGATCCCGCGCAGCCTGCGCATAATATTTTTCGGTCTCCGGTTCGGTGCTGTTATTCTCGATAATGATAACTTCCAGGTTGTTCCAGGTGCTCTTCTTCAGCACCGATGTCAGGCATTTGTCCAGGTCGTCCACATGGTCCTTGTTCGGGATCAGGATCGAAACCTTTGGTTCCCCGGAAGGAAGATACTTGATATTTGCCACTCCGGGATATTCCGTCTCCGCCACATCCGCCGCGATCCCCATGCGTTCCAGATGACTCTTCAGATATGCAAGGTCATTTTTTCCGGAATCGGCCTTCTCCGGCTCCAGATGGCATATCACATGCGGAATATGCCTGATCTCCTGCGTGCGTTCCGTGCACCTGAGCAGTATGTCGGACATCTGTATTTCATAGCTTTGTTCCGCCTGTCCCCGCTCCCCGGGGCCCATGTCCTCGATCGCCTCAAGGAGCAGACTCTTCCTGATGAGAAGGGGAAGGCCGATGTAATTGTAAGAATGAAGAAAATCCGGATCATATTCCGGCTTAAACAGCGGATCCTCATAGTGTGCGCCGCGGTGATCCGTGTCTCCGTAGATCACATCCGTTTCGGGATGCGGATGCAGGACCGCTATGTACCGATACAGTGCATCGGGGGCAAAGCTGCTGCCGGCTTCCGCAAACACGACATACTCCCCTCCCGCTTCCTTCAGCGCTTCCAAAGCAGCGGATCTGCCTCTGCCGCCCGGACCGATCAGGAAACGCACGCGCCTGTCTTTCAGGTGTCCCGCAAGCGACGCGTCATTTCTGCTTCGGCCTGCCAATAGCAGCTCCCAGTTGCCGTAGCTCTGCGCTGCAAGGGAATCCGCGAGCCTGTCTGTGCCGTCGTCCCATTTATCCACGGGAGCGATCACACTGATCAGCGGTGCCGGCGAAAGGTTCGTGCGGCTCTGTTCCTTCAGCATCTTTGCGGATGCCGAGGTGTTTTTCAGGTAAAAGTCATAGTGCTCTCCCCACGGAAGGGAGTGCTCGGCCACGTAGCCGCAGAAATTGCGGAGGCCGTATTTTTGTATGATCTCTTTGTTCTTTGCGGGATCGGATCCCGCAAGAAGGCGGACCGCGCGGCCTGCCCTCGTATTTTCGATATCAAATCTGCAGAGGTTGAGCCTGTATTCCTGCGTCGAATACGCATTGGAAAAACACACTGTCAGGGTCTTTCCTTTGACCGGGCTCCGCGGAATGAGCATCTCAAAGCCGGTGCAGCAGGAAAGATCAACGTGAAACACCTCCGAAAGATCCATCCTCCTCTGGTATTCCATGCGCACATCCGATATCTGCTCTCCGTTCTCGTCAAGCGCAGCGATCGATACCTGTCCCGTGCGGGAAACCGTCCATCCCCTGATCCAGATATCCTCTTTTCGTCTCTCCGTCTTTTCGATCAGATATTTGAGCGTGCTTTCCCCAAGCTCTTTCTTTATGTTCTCTGCCGTCGTCCGGTAAATACGAAAAACCGAAGTCCCGCACAGGGCTCTGACCTTCACATCGGCTCCGTCCCCGATCACTTTGTCCATCCCCGGTATCCTGATCTCAAAGCCCGGCCTGCAGCCCGCAAGGGACGGATGCGCCTGTTCGACATCCGGTCTGGGAATTTCGTTATAAGTAAAGGCCGCGGAACGGTTTCCGCACCTCACCTGAAAGCGCGGACTGTCGCCGGTAAAAGCTGCCCAACCCGATATTACCAACGTTCCACCGTCTTCCTGCTGTACGCGGCAGGAATCAATCGTCACATTCTTATCCGGCATCTGTCCCTCCCATTCAGATCATTTTTTCGTAACCATCTCATACATTTTCCAGACCGAAGTGCTCTTGATCTCTCTGATCTGGGCCTTCAGCCCCTCGTTCTCCATCATCAGCTGAAGAACACGCTTGTCCTCCTGCCTCATCTGACGGTCATTCTCCATCTCAAGCTGGATCATTCTCTCGGCAGTCTTCTTGCTCATCTTGACAAAATTCATGCGGATCTCCAGCTTTTTTGTACCCTCAGGTATCATGATCGAAGAAAATGCAGGATCGTCGGTGGTAAAATAGGCTCTCTTTCCTTTGGCGTAGCCTCCCGAGAGCTTATAGTGCTGTATCGGTATCTCCGTGCCGTCCAGGGCAAGGCGCAGGATGCTCACCATGCAGGGACTGCTGCAGGGGTCTATTCTCACATCGCCGCAGCCCTCGGGGATATCCAGATTCAAATTGATCCTTCCGCCTCTGACCCGCACGCCGACCGCATGTTCGTCAGTGTAGCCTTCTCCCATATTGAAATATACCTGCGCGTAATCGGGCGCGTCCACATGGTACTCTGCTATTCCGGGCGAAATATCATGGTACAGGCTGCGAAGAGGCACATGGCCTTTTATGACCGCATTCTGGAAAGCTGCTTCCATCTTGCGGAAAGCATTGATCAGAACGTCGTCTATCCCCAGCCGCGAACACAGATCACGCATGTTGAGTTCCAGCCTGCCTACGCCGAATTCTCCCAGATAGTGCAGATTTCGGTAAAGCACATATTTTCCGGGGACCGGAAAGTCGACTGTCCACTCATAGTCCAGGACCGTCCGCGGTTTTGTCATCAGCAGATTTGAACAGATCAGGTCGATGTTCGTGACTTTGGCACATTTCAGACCTTCGGGAAGGTCGATATCGCCAAAGATCTCGCGAAACTCATCGGTCATATGAAACTCGTCCGTTTCGTGGATCATCCGTATTTTCCGCAGGAACAGAAGAAGCAGTTCCCTCGCCTCGTTCGGTCTGTTGTCTTCCAGGAGCTCGTCGATCCTCTCCTCCAGAGTCTCGGCCTCAACGTACTCAAACCACATATCGTCTCCGTCGAGACGGCATTTGTTGCACTCGAACCCTGCGTCCTTGTACTCTTTGTCCAGTGAGGTACGAATAAATGCCATACGTGCGATATGGTTTTTTCCTTCGGGAAACAGCGGCGTTTTCCGTACGGACCGTTTTCCGTCCTCCTCAAATATATCGGTGCGGACTGCGTATGCCCGGCTCCTCTCATTTGAAAATTTACTATAGATCAGTTCCCTCATACCCGGCCTCCTCTCTATTGTTTTTCGGCTATGATCAGGAATGAGTTGGCGAACTCCGGATAAAGCCCCGCCTCAATGATCGAATCGTAGGCGCGCGGCTCATCGAACAGAAGGATCCGCTGCCTGTCATAATTCAGGAAGGATTCCCTGATCTCGCCGGGTTTGGGAAGAAATCTGTCCGAATAGATCGTCATCGGGAATTTGTAATCCGGATAAGGATAATAAATGGTAGTCTTAAAATCTCCCGTCTTTGCTATCATGTCCAGCAGTTCTTTGCGGGAGAATGTCCGTACGCCGGGATTGTCCGGATACCCTTCGATCCCCTTAAACTGTACGCCGATATGATCCTCCGTACAGCCGGCAAAGTACTTGAGTCCCAGCTTGTTTTCTATCGCGATCACGATCTTCCCGCCGGGGGCTAGATGCTTTGCGATACAGCTCAGCATCTTCAGATAAGGCTTATGTTTTCCCATATAAGCCTGCGCGTATTCAAACACACCGATCAGTGTGATATAGTCGTAGTTTTCTGTCAGATTCGGCTCGATGTCCAGGAAGTTTCCCACGATGATCCGAAGATTATCCTTGTCCCTGTTCCGGTAAGCGTTGATCGTCGATCTTTTTTTGGAAAGCTCGATCGCGGTGACCGCCCCTGCCTTATCCGCCAGTGCTCCCGTGATGGCCCCGCAGCCCGCGCCGATTTCCAGCACATGATCGTACTTTTCGATCGGCATCCAGGAGATGATGTTCTGCCGGATCTCGGAAAAGTGGTACATGACGGACCAGTCCTTGCGCTCGGCGATCACCGCATTCAGGTCTTCTTCCCGCGTATTTCGGGCGATCTCGAGGAGTTCGTCCTCCACAGGACCGTCACTGTACATGTCTTTTCCGGGATACCAGAAAAGATCCAGTATGACATTTCCTATTTTTTCCTGCATCATTTGCTCAGTTCCTCCACCTTCACCACGGAATTCATGTCGTAAAAACCGACTGTATTTTTAGTAGAAACAACCGTTATATTGCAGGCGTCGTACAGCCTGTGAAATACGGTGAAATCACCGCCGCAATAGCCGGTACAGCCAAAGGAAAGAAGATACTCGCCGCCCTGCATATCCATATTCTGGTGAAATGTGACGATGCACTCATCACCCGGAGAGGAATGCTCGATATGCGCCTTTTCGTACATGGTATTGGTGCCGGTGATCTCTGTCCCCTGGATATTTTTGAACGTGTAGGCCACGATCGGATCCTGGATCTCTTTGTTGAACCGGACCTTCACGCGAATGTCAAAAGGAGTTCCTTTTTCGATGATGTTGCTCTTGTGTCCCTTCTCGTCGATGACCTGGAAGGCTTCGATCTCGGCCTGCTTGTCACCGTACTCCAGCGTATTCGGGTTGAGGGCCATGCCTTCCTTCCAGGAATCTCCGGAGAGGGTGTCCTCGGAAGCTTCCTCCTTATCCCCGGCTGCCTCTTCCTGCTGCCGCACCGGATCCTGATGTACCAGCAGCTGCTTGTACATGTCCACCATGGCTTTTGGGGAGCCCTGGTCCAGAAGGTGCCCCTGATTGAGAAGGATCACCCGGTCGCAGTATTTGGAGATGCTGGAAAGGTCGTGGCTTACGATAAGGATCGTTCTTCCCTGCTCTTTAAACTCTTCGAACTTATGAAAACATTTTGCCTGGAAAAAGACGTCTCCCACCGAGAGTGCCTCGTCCACGATGAGTATCTCGGGATCGATGTTGATCGCCACGGCAAAAGCAAGACGCACGAACATACCGCTCGAATATGTCTTTACCGGCTGGTGGATAAAGTCCCCGATGTCGGCAAAGGCCAGGATATCGTCGAGTCTTCTGTCGATCTCTTCCTTGGAGAATCCGATCATCGTGCCGTTCAGGTACACGTTCTCGAGTCCGGTATATTCCATGTTGAATCCGGCGCCGAGCTCCAGAAGGGCACTGATTCTTCCGTCCACCTCGACGGTCCCCGATGTGGGGGTGAGCACTCCGGTGATGATCTTCAGTATCGTCGATTTTCCCGACCCGTTCACCCCGATAATGCCTACGCACTCGCCTTCTCTCACGTCGAAATTGATGTCATGGAGCGCATAATGCTCGCGGTACCGTTTTTTGCGGGACAAGCCCAGCGCTTCTTTCAGACGGTCCGACGGCTTGTCGTACAGTTTATACATTTTTGTCAGGTTCTTCACCTGAATCACATTTTTTTCGCTCAATCGTATCCCTCCGGTACGTTATGTTAAAGCCGGTTTACAGCACATCGGCAAAATGGACCCTCAGCTTTTTAAACACATGTCCCCCGGCCAGAAGGCACAGGAGCGCAAATATCCAGAAGTAAAGCGTCCACATGGGATGCATAAAAAACCACTCTTTTTTGACAAAAGTATCCCGGTAGCCGGATACAATATAATACATCGGGTTAAACTTTAAAATGCGGGCCAGGGTCTCGTGCCCTGCGAGAGCGTCCTCCGCCACCCACATGATCGGGGTAAGCCAGATCCCGACCTGCAGCAGTATGCTGATGATCTGCGAAAGATCCCTGAAGAAAACCACCACCGAACAGGTAAAGTAGGAGATGCCCAGGATCAGCACAAAGGTGCATCCGCTGTAATAGATGATCTGCAGATAATAAAAGTCGGGGAAATGCCCGTACCCCATGTAGAGGATAATGGTAAACAGCACAAAAAAGCAGTGCACAACCGCAGCGGAAAGGATCTTCACTACCGGAAGCACGCTGATATTGAACACAACTTTTTTTACCAGATAATTATATTCCAGAAGGGAAGCCGTTCCTCCGATCAGGCCGTCCTGGAAGAAAAACCACGGCACGATCCCTGCCACCAGGTACAGGACGAACGGAATTCCCAGGTCGCCCGTCCCTGCACGGAACCCTACCGAAAAGACGAACCAGTATACGAGGATCGTGATGATCGGCTGAATAAAAGCCCAGACGATGCCCAAATAGGACCCGGCATACCGGGTCCTGAAATCGTTCCAGGCAAGTTTTGCGATCAGCCGGCGGTTTCTTATGATATCCGCCGGCAGTGAAAGGATCGATCTGATCATTATGCATTGTCTCCTGCGGGACTTTCCTTCGCACGGTTATACTCCGCAAAAGTGCCCCATTTTGTATCTTTATCGGACAGTACGAGTTCCATCTCCTCGCCTACCGGCCATTCCACCGCAAGGTCCGGATCGTTGTAGATGATTCCGCCCTCATCATTCGGATGATAGAAATCGGAACATTTGTAGGTAAACTCAGCGATATCGGAAAGGACCAGAAAACCGTGAGCAAAACCCTTCGGGATGAAGAACTGTTTTTTATTCTCCGCCGAAAGAAGAACGCCGTACCACTTACCGTAAGTTTTGGACCCCGGACGCAGATCGACGGCAACGTCGAAGACTTCGCCCGAAACGACCCTCACCAGTTTATCCTGCGGATAATTGATCTGAAAATGCAGGCCGCGAAGCACGCCGTGTCTGGAGCTCGACTGATTGTCCTGCACAAAAGTCACGTCGATGCCCGCCTCGCAGAAATCATTGTAGTTGTATGTCTCCATGAAATAACCGCGGGAGTCTCCGAAAACTGTAGGTTCGATAACTTTCAGACCTTCGATATCCCCGCAGGTTGTCACTTTAATTTTTCCCATTATGCCGGATTCTCCTTATTTGAACGTTTTGTACCCTTTGTAAGAGAGCAGCAGGTCTGTGACCTTTGCCACGTCTTCCATATCCAGATTGTAGAACATCGGAAGCCGCATCAGTCTTTCGCTCTCTTTTGTAGTATAGACATCCTCACCGTGGAAGCGTCCGAATTTAAGGCCTGCCGGAGCAGAATGCAGCGGTACATAATGGAACACGGAAATCACGCCGTTATCACGAAGATACCGGATCAGCGGTGTACGAACGGACATATCCTTCACTTTGAGGTAGTACATATGGTAATTGTTGGTGCATCCCTCCGGAACGAACGGTCTTTCGATAAAGCCCTGCTCCTCGAGCGGTGCGAGGTGTTCGTTGTAGTACTCCCAGATCTGCTGACGTTTTGCACAGATCTTGTCGGCCACCTCAAGCTGCGCGTACAGATACGCTGCGTTCAGCTCGCTGGGAAGGTAGGATGATCCGAAATCCTGCCAGCGGTATTTGTCGACCTGACCGCGGAAGAACTTGCTGCGGTCGGTTCCTTTTTCGCGGAGGATCTCTGCCTTCTCCTGCATCGCGTCATCGTTGAATACGATCGCGCCGCCTTCACCCATCGTATAGTTTTTCGTCTCATGGAAGCTGTAGCAGCCGAAGTCACCGATGGTTCCCAGCGCTTTTCCTTTATAGTATGAGCCTACGCCCTGAGCGGCGTCCTCGACGACCTTAAGATTGTGCCTGCGGGCGATATCCATGATCGTATCCATCTCGCAGCTGATTCCGGCGTAGTGTACCGGCGCGATCACACGGGTCTTGTCGGTGATGGCCTCCTCGATCTTTTTCTCATCGATGTTCATCGTATCCGGGCGGATATCGACAAAAACGATCTTTGCTCCTCTGAGAACAAATGCATCGGCAGTGGACACAAAAGTGTAGGAAGGCATGATCACTTCCTCTCCGGGTTTGATCCCGGTAAGGTAAGCCGCCATTTCCAGTGCATGTGTGCACGATGTGGTAAGCATCACGTGCCTTACGTCAAACTTATCCTCCATCCATTTATTGCACATTTTGGTGTAAGCGCCGTCGCCGCAGAGCATTCCTCTTTTTACGGCATCTTCGATGTACTCTGTTTCTTTTCCGGTATAAGCCGGTTTGTTAAATACGATCATGATTTGTCTCCTGTATATTTTTATTTTTTAATTGGTATCTTTTTAACGCATATGCCTTTTTCGTTAAACTTGCACTTCATATTGCCGATGGTGAGAATGACATTCTCTGCTCTGACTCCGGGATTGGGATAGTCATCGGTATAGAAGAAGAACTCGTTTCCGCCGATCTTATGCCAGCTCTTAAAGGCATTGCCGTTTCTGCAGAAATAGTATACATTCTTCTTTCCGTTCTCTGTCAGTGCTCTCCATCCGGTCGTGGCCATGACTCCGTCAAATGCATAGTAAAAGATGGCTCCGCTCTTGTACACATATTTCAGATTCTTTTTCATGACCCCTGTCTTGGTGTCAAAATAATACCCTTTTCCGTTGATGGTCACGGCTCCTTTATATGACCAGTAATCATCGCCGAAGTAGTATTTGTTCCATTTGTTGAGTGTCACCCATTTATTCTTTACATATGCTCCGTCGGATCCGCAGTACACATACCTTCCGTTGAAGGTGTAATGCAGAAGCTTGTTGACCCGCATGCTGCCGTCGACAGGGGAAAAGTTATACTT
>CADCPK010000301.1 GCA_902803215.1 uncultured Lachnospiraceae bacterium | reverse complement strand
GCGTAGCTGATCTGCTCCCAGTTTGCCAGATCCTTGCTGTGGAAAATCGGGATACCCGGGTACAGCTCAAAGCTCGAGCACGCAAGATAGTAGTCGTCTCCGACCCTGCAGATGGACGGATCCGGGTAGAATCCGGGGATGATCGGGTTCTGAATCATGTGGTCACTCATTTTGGTACCTCCTTTATTCTCTTTAAAAGCTTTTTAGCGCTTCATTAAGTGCGCGCATTTTCTCTGTATCCACTTTAATCTCTTCCCTGTCATAGGTCATAAGCCCGTTCACCTCGGTCTCCACATCGGACACCTGCGTAAACACGCTTGCGGAAAGGCCCTTCTCAACATTCGGAAGCAGATCTCTGTTCCAGAGTCTGTTAAGCCCGCGCATCAGTTCCTCGCGGGAATGATACTTGCGATAACCGTATACCTGCTCTCCCTCGCTGTGCTCCGGCATCGGCCATGAGTATCCGCCGCATTCGGTGAGTGCGACAACACGGTCCTTCTTCGGTCTCACCTTCAGCCTGACAAAATAATTATGAATACTAAAGATGTCTCCGCCCTTCCGGTCGAACCAGCCGCTCGCTTCGTCGACAAGCCGGGAGGGATCGAGCTTACCAACCAGTTCGGACACGTATCCCGCGTCGAACTGCCCCCAGCCCTCGTTAAAAGGAACCCATACAACGATGGAGGGGTGATTGAAGAGCGTCAGGATCGTCTCTTTAACCTCATGGATAAATTCCAGTCTGCCTTCGATCCGCTGTCTGCCCAGCAGCTTCTGGCGAAGCGACAGAAACAGTCTTCCCGGATGTACCAGCGGCAGATGATCCCCGGAATAGTCTTTGACCGTCCTCTGCATAAACATGAAGAGCGTCGGAAGATAGGTGACGAACATGGAATTGTACGTCTCTCCACCGTTCACCATGTCCTGCCAGACAAGCATGCCCAGCCGGTCGCAATGGTAGTACCATCTGTCGGGCTCTATCTTGATATGCTTGCGCAGCATATTGAACCCCAGCGATTTCATGGTTGCGATATCATATTCCAGGGCTTCGTCCGATGGCGCGGTATACAGCCCGTCGGGCCAGTATCCCTGGTCGAGCACGCCGCTCATATAATACGGCTCATTGTTCAGGAAAAATCTGAGGATCCCGTCGTCATCCTCCCTGATCGCGATCTTACGCATCGCAAAATAGGTACGGACTTCGTCCCCTTTGTACCTCACGACCATATCGTAAAGCTGCGGGTCCTCGGGCGACCAGGGATGCACCTCGGGAATGTCGATCCGCACCTGCTTTCCGACCGGTGCTTTTCCCTTGCAGAGCAGCGCGTGATTCAGCCTGATCTCGTACTGTGCGTCGCCGCCTTCCGAATCGGCATTGGTGAACACCCTCAGTTTTAGTCTTTCCCTGTCAAGATCGGGGACCATTCTGAGTTTTGTGATGTACCTGTCGGGCACATGCTCTGCCCAGACCGTCTGCCATATGCCGCTCTGTGCGGTGTACCACATCCCATCGGGGTTCAGCGTCTGTTTTCCTCTTGCATGGAAAGATGTATCCGAATCATCCGTGACCCGCACATCCAGATCGTTCTCTCCCTCGTTCAGATACTCGGTGATATCAAAAGAAAACGGAAGGTAGCCGCCGACATGACTGCCGACACTCCTTCCGTTTACCGATACCTCACACTGCTGATCCACCGCTCCAAAGTGCAGGAGCATGTGACCTGACAGATCGTCCGCGCGGAAGGTTCTGTGATAGCGCAGGATTTCTCCCGGTTTCAGCTGCCTTTCGACTCCCGAGAGCGGTGCTTCGGGTGAAAACGGAACCAGGATCTTACCGTCATACACATCTGCAGCGGCTCCGCCCTTATCGATTCTGTAATCCCAAAGGCCATTCAGATTAAGATAGCTGTCTCTCTGCATGGATGGCCTGGGATATTCTCTGAGACAGTTATCGGGAGTGACCGATCTGCCCCACCTTGTGATCTTTTCCATTTTTATGCCTTTTAATAATTGCTCAGATCCCATACTCCCTTGCTCTCGTCCTGCGAAGCGAGTGCCTCGCGGTAAGAGTTGCGCAGGTCTTCCATTCCAAAAAATTCGATGGCTTCTTTGCCCCGGGAGTTAGCCTGGCCGTAGGTGTCTGCCGGCTTTTCGAAATGCACACACATGTAGTAAGCCCCGTCAAAGGCTCCCACATCAGAATCCTCCAGCGCAAGCAGATAATCGAGTACGTCACTGTAGCCGGTCTCCAGTTCGTGTTTGAAATACGCCATCTGGCCGTCCGCGTTTTCCCAGTTATAACCGTTCTCGGTGCACCAGGTCTTCAGGTTTGACCATCTTCCGGCATGCCACTGGAAAATACCGTAGCTGGTGCCGCCGTCGCCCACGACCGTATAGTTAAAGTTGGACTCGTGCCGTGCATTGGCGATCACCGCGCAGGCCGCGGCATGATTGAAGCCGAAGTAATCGCGGAGAGATTTGTAGATATATTTGACGACTTCATTCCCATTTATGCGGGAGTCCTCTTCCTCCACATAATCTTCCAGTTCTCCGGTGCCGGACCCGCTGTCTTCCGTATATCCCTGCGGGCGGCTGAGCGTACCCTCGCCGGCCAGAAGTTCCTCCTCTTCGGAGATCTCTGCCGTTTCGGTCTGCTCTGTATCCTCCAAATCTTCTGTATCCTCTGCAATCTCAAGACCGTTTCCGGACTCCGTGCTTTCTGTGAGCTCGGTCTCTTCGGCGCTCACATACGCTGCCGGTCCGGTACACATGATTACACCTGCCATTAAAAACGCAAGCAGTTTCTTTCTCATAGAAAAGCAAAACCCCTTTCTTCTATGTTATGACAGCCGGCAATCCCCTTCACTGCCCGCCGCTGACTACAGGTCCGCAGACTGCTCTTAACAGTTACGGATATATTAACATTCTTTTACAGAAATGTCCATGTTAAATCTGTGAATCCCTGTGACAGACCGCAAATTTTCTGCGGATTCTGTCGAATCGACCGCACTACTCCGTTTCATAAAGATATGTCCGCGGATACTTTCCTTTTTCCAGCTCCAGAATTCCGTAGGACGGTGTCTTGTGAATACCTCTCGGATAGCCCAGGCTTCCGGGATTCATCAGAAAAATGCCGTTTTTTTCTTCGACCTCAGGCACATGTGTATGTCCGAAAAGAACCACGTCCGCCTGCCGGGCACGTGCAGCGGCATACAGCTTATCGTTGGAATAGCGCACGTTGTAATTATGGCCGTGGGTCACAAAGATTCTGTGGCCCGCGGCTTCTATGAGCAGCTCTTTGGGATATCTGTTGTAATCACAGTTTCCGTCCACCGCATATACTGCGTAGGAAGGATTGCTTCCCGTATACGAAAAAATGTCGCTCTCCACATCGCCGCAATGGATCAGCATATCAAACGACGCTTCTTTGATCAGGAGATCTTTAAGCAGAGAACTGTTCCTGCCATGTGTGTCCGATATTACGAGAATCCTGCATTTTTCTTTGTCTTTCATCAGTCAGATGCCTCCCGGTCTTTACATCTTAACGCACCTGCCGGCACCGGAAACGTCACGATGTTTTGTAATAAAGCCCCTGACGGAACGCCTCCAGAGTAAACGCCCGATCCATCTCTTTTTTAAGTTCAAGGATCTCGCGCACCAGGCTCCACTGCCTGTCGGCTTCCGCGGTGTGCAGTTCCATATACTTTTTGTCGATGGCTTTTCTCTGTGCCACGACTTTCGGGGAATCCCGATAATCCTTCATGAGTGAATTGAGCAGCAGGTTCAGTTCTTCGTCTGTGTACATGGCTTTTCCTCCCTTTGATGTCGGATTTTGTCGAATGTTTGTTCTTAGTATATCCGAACATCCGTTCGTTTTCAATACCATAAAACGGACTGAACCAAAAAACGGTGGTATGCTTTACTTTTTTAAGGCCGCAATCGTGCAGCAAGTGCGCAATTCGGCTGTGAACGATAGTCAAAAACGGCCTGCTTTAAAAGCAGGCCGTCTTCAGTCTTTATATAAGAGGGTTTACAATCAGGAATCCGGATACAGACTGTAAACGCTCCTTCAAAGGTAACCGGCTATCCGCTTTGCTGCTTGCCGGCTGATTTATTGAGTCAGCTTGACAGGGTTGACCTTCACGCCCGGGCCCATGGTAGAGGTAAGAACTACACTCTTCAGGAACTGGCCCTTGACTGCTGCCGGTCTTGCCTTGACAATTGCTCCGATAAGCGTCTGGAAGTTGTCGTTCAGCTGTTCCTCGGTAAAGGAAGCCTTTCCGATCGGAACATGGATAATGTTGGTTTTGTCGAGACGGTACTCAACTTTACCTGCTTTGATATCATTGATAGCCTTGGTAACATCCATTGTTACAGTGCCGGCTTTCGGGTTAGGCATGAGGCCTTTCGGTCCAAGGATACGGCCCAGACGTCCTACAACACCCATCATGTCGGGAGTAGCAACGGCTACGTCGAAATCGAGCCATCCTTCTTTCTGGATCTTCGGAACCAGTTCCTCAGCTCCTACGAAATCAGCGCCTGCAGCTTTAGCTTCTTCAGCTTTTGCATCTCTTGCGAATACAAGGACACGGACAGTTTTACCTGTTCCGTGAGGCAGAACTACTGCACCACGGATCTGCTGATCTGCATGACGTCCATCGCAGCCTGTACGGATGTGTGCTTCGATGGTCTCGTCAAACTTTGCAACAGCGGTCTTCTTTACAAGGCCGATAGCGTCTGCTGTATCATATAATGTTGTACGGTCAACTGCCTTTGCAGCCTCCACGTATTTTTTTCCTCGTTTCATTTCTATAACCTCCTGTGGTATTTGCGGGAAAAACCCTCCCACTCAATCTATTAATCTACGACTTCGATTCCCATACTTCTTGCAGTACCGGCGATCATGCTTGCAGCTGCTTCGATGGATGCTGCATTCAGATCTTTCATCTTGAGCTCTGCGATTTCCTGAACCTGAGCCTTGGTAACTTTACCAACTTTGGTCTTGTTCGGTACGCCTGAGCCGGATTTGATGTTAGCTGCCTTCTTAAGAAGAATGGCTGCCGGCGGAGTCTTGGTTATGAAGCTGAAACTTCTGTCTGCGTAAACAGTGATGACAACCGGGATGATCAGATCGCCCTGGTCTGCTGTTCTTGCGTTAAATTCCTTGGTGAACTGCTGGATGTTTACACCATGCTGTCCAAGAGCGGGGCCGACGGGCGGAGCCGGTGTTGCCTTGCCTGCCGGAATCTGTAATTTGATATAACCTGTTACTTTTTTTGCCATGATCGGCACCTCCTGTGTGGTATTGGCGGGGGTTAATCCCTCCCACTTTCGTTAGCGTTACATTTTTCTGATTTCTTTGAAACTGATCTCAACCGGTGTTTCGCGTCCAAAAAGCTCTACATTGATCGTTACGGTCTGCTTCTGTTTGTTGATAGCAGATACCACTCCGGTCGTATCTTTCCAGGCTCCGCCTGTGACCACGACCATATCGCCCTCTTCAAATCCGACTTCGATCTCTTCTTCGGTCTTGATGCCGAGCGGGATCATTTCCTCTTCGGTGAGGGGAACGGGTTTGGATCCCGGGCCTACAAACCCGGTGACTCCTCGGGTATTGCGGACAACGTACCAGGTGTCATCGTTCATCACCATATTCAGCAGAACATAGCCCGGGAACCTCTTTTTCTGAACAGCTTTGGCGGTGCCGTTTCGCATCTCCACGCTTTCAAGAAGCGGTACCCTGACTTCGAGGATCTGATCCTCGAGATGCCTGTTCTCGATGGTCTTTTCAATGTTCGCCTTTACCTTGTTCTCATACCCGGAATAGGTATGGGCAACGTACCATTTCGCTTCTGACATAAATTCACCTTTGCCTTTATCTCACCAGAAAGTTGACTCCCTGAAGGATGACAGCATCCATAATGCTGATCAGTACACACAGGATCGCGGTTACCGTTACGACTACGCCTGTCTGTTTGACCAGTGTGTTTCTGTCTGTCCAGATAATCTTGTTGAATTCGGCTTTCAGCCCTTGAAACCAGCTCTTACGACCTTTTTTCTCGGCCTTCTTTTTTTCTTCTTTAGCCATTGTTCAGCCTCTCATCCGGTGATCTTTACTTTGTTTCTTTGTGCATTGTGTGAGTACGGCAGAACTTACAATACTTCTTGGTTTCGAGACGTTCCGGATGATTCTTTTTTTCCTTCGTCGTATTGTAGTTACGCTGCTTGCACTCTGTGCATGCCAATGTGATTCTTACGCGCACAACTTCCACCTCCAGTGTTTTCAATTGCAGGGTCTTTTTCTCTTTTTTAAATGGTTAAAAAAGCACCCGTGTCCGCTGTATCCGTCAGCTTTTTCGGGCATAAAAAAAAAGACCTGATTCCATGTCGCCGTTAAAGTTTATCATATATCCGCGGGGGCGTCAAGAGAAAAATGAGTAAATGGGGACGTTTCTTTTTATCTCATTTTTATACGACGGACGCTATCATTCACACCCCGGCAGATCAAGTCCCGAGGCAGTCCCACCGCCCTTGGTCGTATCCGTCTGTGAACAGGTGCCTGCTGATCCTCAGAGCCAATCCGCCAAGAAGAACTAGGGCCGCCGCTCAGGAGAGCCTTCGCGGCT
>CADCPK010000300.1 GCA_902803215.1 uncultured Lachnospiraceae bacterium | reverse complement strand
TGATCCTTTCCGGGGAAAACGGATGTGGAAAATCCAGCATTCTGAAGGCGATCCTGCAGAAGACAGACTACCGGAAGCAGGAGTCGAATCCGGGACTGCTGATATCCGGAGATCTGGAAGTCGCATCCGGCATGACAATATCGTATGTAAACCAGGATACTTCTTTTTTATCAGGGTCACTTAGGAAATATTGTGAAGAGAAAGGTCTTAGTGAAAGCCTTTTTCTAGCGGTGCTCAGGCAGCTTGATTTTGGGCGGGAGCAGTTTGTGAAGAACTTGGAGGATTTTTCTGAAGGTCAGAAGAAGAAAGTCCTGATTGCTGCAAGCTTGATCACTCAGGCTCATTTATATATCTGGGATGAACCGATGAATTTTATCGATGTATTCTCACGTATGCAGATTGAAAACTTGATCCTACAATATAAGCCAACGATGCTGCTGGTCGAGCACGATATCAGATTTCAGGAAAAAGTGGCTTCAGATATGATTGTAATAAGTTAGGGTATTTGGGAAGAAGGTGATGAGATAGAACTGTCCAGATAATGCATTTATCTCACTCCTGATTTTTTTTCTGAAGGCCATCATCTATAATACGATTTGAAAGGCCTAAATCTGGCAGTTGGAGTATGATACCGAACTGCATCATGTGAAGAGGACGGCGGCTATGATGTTATGAGATTGGAGAAAAAAGATGGTTAGAGAAGCTGAGCCGAGCGATCTGGATGCAATACTTGAACTGTACCTGTTTCTGCATGAGGAATGCATCCCGGAAAAAGATACGCACTTGAGAGATACCTGGATGAAAATCATACGGGATCCGAATCATCATCTGATTGTCAATGAGGTGGATGGTCAGATTGTATCTTCATGTGTTTGCGTGATCATCCCCAATCTGACAAGAAATGTCCGCCCGTACGCTTTCATTGAGAACGTGGTGACACGTGAGGAGTGTCGTGGAAAGGGCTATGCCGGTGAGTGCCTGGAATTTGCCAAGCAGATAGCTGAAAAAGAAAACTGCTATAAGATGATGCTCCTGACCGGCTCAAAAAAGCCGGAGACTCTTCGGTTTTATGAGAAAGCCGGATACAACAGCAGCGATAAGACAGCCTTTATTCAGTGGCTGGGAATGGAGTAATAAAAGCAGATGGCATCAGGCAAAGAATAAAGGCGGAAAAATGAGAAAAGTATCTGAAAAAGATTACCGAAAATTCATTATGTGGGCTAAGGACAATACTGCCAATTGTGTTTATCCGTGTTCCATAGCAGAGGGAATTCAATCAGGCGATATTTATGTGGATGATGCAGATGTTGAAACCGTATTTTTTTGGCATTATTGTGGCTTCGGATACATTTCGGGAAAGCCTTCAGATGAATTTTTGAATGATATCTACTTCAGGATGATTTCAGATCATATCGGAAGGCGGCTGGTTCTGATAACATCAGATGACATAGTAAAAGATTTTTTCTGTGATAAAGAAGTCCTTTTGGATTCCAGGTTAGAATACTCGTATCCTTCTCATAAATATATCAGTGAAATAGACATAAATGATTTTCGCATAGAACAGATTGATGAGGATAACCTGTCAAGGATCAAGGGCAGAATCATACCATCGTTTTCATGGGAATCGCCCGATCAGTTTCTGAAAGAAGGAATCGGCTATATAGCAGTTGATCAGGAAAGAGTATGTGCCGTTGCCTTTTCAGCAGCCGTCAGTTCAGACGAAATAGATATCGGTGTTGAAACGCATGAGGATTATCGCAGGAAGGGACTTGCTGCGATACTGGCAGGCAGAATGTGTGAACGTATTCTTGAAATCGGAAAAAGACCGGTGTGGGCACATTCGATTTCTAATACAGGCTCTATGAATACTGCGCTGAAATGTGGGTTTGTTCAGGATAAGATAAATACCGTGATTCGGAAAAGGAATTCTGATTAAGGAAGGATGAAAATCAGTTATTGGGATCATGTAGTGTCGAATGAAGAGACAGCCTGTTATGGCTGTAAGCCGGAGAAGTCGATGTTTGAGGAAAAATGAGATGATAGCAGTAATTTGGTAAGGTGTAAAAGATATGAAGTTCCAAGAATTCGGATCTAAACAAAACAGAACAATACTTTTACTTCACGGTGGCGGACTGTCCTGGTGGAGCTACCGGGAAGCAGCAGAGCTTCTTCAAAAAGATTACCATATTATCCTTCCGTTCCTGGATGGACATGCAGGAAGCGATCGCCCTTTTACAACGATTGAGGAAAATGCCTCCGAGATCATTTCATTCATTGATAAACATATGAATGGCTCAGTTTTGCTGATTGGTGGACTGTCTTTGGGAGGACAGATTTTGCTTGAAATGCTGTCACAAAGGAAAAATATCTGTTCCTATGCTTTAGTTGAAAGTGCGGCTGTCATTCCATCAAAGCTGACAAATGCATTGATTCCTCCTGCCTTCGGCAGCAGTTATGGGCTGATCAAGATACGAGGATTTGCCAAGTTGCAGTTTCAATCTCTGCATATAAAGCCCGAACTATTTGAAGATTATTATCGAGATACCTGCCGGATACAAAAGAGGGACATGATCGCTTTTCTGCAGGCAAATACATCGTATGCGCTGAAGAGTGCTTTCAAAGAAACATCCGCAAAGATACATGTTTTTGCCGGGGAAAGAGAAACAGGAGAAATACTGCGTTCAGCTGAGGCTATCTGCAGCCTGTGCCCATCCTGTAAGATGCATCTTTTGAAGGGACTTAAACACGGTGAGTTTTCAATCAACCATGCAGATCAATATGTCGAAGCTATACAGCAAATCATTACAGATGCTTAAATGCATATTTGGTGAAGTAAAGATAGTGGCGCATATATGTAACACCGGATTGATGATTTTATGTCGCTTGCAAGCCACCGAAAGTCCGGAAAGGACGACCACGAACAATAAATCTAGCACAATTCTCTGTATAGCGAACCTCAGAAAGTCCCGGAAGGACAACCACAAACAACAAATCTGCTGTGAACCCTGCAAAGAACTTGTAAAGATTAGCTTGGTAAGATGTACAAAACAAAAAATAAGACCGGTTTTTCTGTCGGGTTAATAACAATAATTCGCAGGAAACGATCAAAGTATAAAAGGAGTACACTACCATGAGTAAACATAACAATAATGGAACCTATCAACCCTATATCCGTCCGGAGGAAACACAGCCCGAGATGACGGTCATTTCCGTCATTCTGGGTATTGGAATTGCGGTCCTCTTCGGAGCGGCCAATGCGTATCTTGCTCTCCGTGTCGGCATGACCGTATCTGCGTCGATCCCGGCGGCAGTCATTTCGATGGTTGTGATGCGAATTTTCCTGCGCCGCAAATCTCTTCTGGAAAGCAATATGGTGCAGACGATCGGCTCAGCCGGCGAATCTCACCGGTCCGGCAGGGGGCGTTGTCCTGCTCCTTCTTCTGATCGTAGCGATGCTGTGGTTCGGCAAAGGATCCAAAAATAAAAGTACTGCCCTGAAATGAGATAACCATGTTTTTGAGATGAGTTTCGATGATAGAAAAGACATTTGAAACAGTATCCGGTATAATTCATCATTGGGTGAACGATATTTGTCCGGGCAGAAAGACACTTATCTTTCTGCCCGGACTTTATTTAACCAATGCAAGTAAGTCCCCTCCTTCAAAAAGCTCAGAGCAGGGGTTAGGGGACTTGCGCCCCCTTACATTATCCGGATTTACAGAACAGGAGAGTATATTATGATCAGATTTATAAAAGATGCCGATGAAAAAAGAAGGATCGCGCGAGAGATCCTCGAATCCCTGACCGATTGGTTTGGAATAGAAGAGAGCAGGGAGCAGTATATTGCGGATTCGGCAGGACAGCCGTTCTGGGTCTCTGTCAATGAAGGTATTAACGAAGGCTTCCTTTGCCTTAAAGAAACCGGGAAAGAAACGATGGAAATTGCCGTGATGGGAGTTCGGAGTGAGTGTCACAGGAAAGGGATCGGAAGAAGACTTTTTGCGGCCGCCAAAGATTATGCGGTTCAGAAAGGATACGAATTTATCCAGGTCAAGACAGTCCGTTCAGGTGTGTATGAGGACTATGATATTACCAATGAATTCTATAAAAGTCTGGGATTCAAAGAACTTGAAGTATTGCCGGATCACTGGGACGAAGCAAATCCCTGCCAGATCTACGTGATGTCATTGAAGAGCGCAGTGAATACGATCGCGACACGACACAGCTACCGCGGGGCTTTCCTGCAGGAAACTGTACCTGAAGAAGATCTAAAAACGATAGCAAGAGCAGGAATAGATGCACCCTCGGGATGCAACAAACAGACTACAGACGTGATCGTTGTCAATGATCCGGAGGTCCTTGCGCGGATAAAGGCGCAGATAGACCCGCCGATCGCGAGGACGGCTCCGGCCATGATCGTTGTTCTGACAAGAAGGATCAACGCCTACAGGGACAGATGCTTTGCTGTTCAGGATTATTCTGCGGCTATCGAGAATATGCTGCTCGCCATCGTCGAGCTCGGGTACCAGAGCTGCTGGTACGAAGGCCATATTACAGATGACGACAGGATCTGCGATAAGATTGCCTCAGAGCTAAATGTACCGGAAGAATACGATGTTGTATGTATTCTTCCGGTAGGAAAAGCGGCAGATGAGTTTCATGCACCGAGCAAGAAGCCTTTCTCGGAGAGGGTGCGCTTCAACAGGTGGGGGTGATGTGGAACACGGGGACGGTTCCTCGTTCCATTCAAGCAAAGTAGAACGAGGAACCGTCCCTCTGTTTCACACAAAGGAGGAGAGCTATGAAAAAGAAAAAAATAACAGTCATCATCTGCTCATTCATGCTTGGTATTTGCGCTGCCCCGGCAGTGCAGGGGGCAGAGACCGTACAGAATGCGGCTGAAGAGGGACGCCTGGAGTATCGCTGTGCATCGAAGGAAGAAGGAGCCGAGCTGCTGCTCTCCAACAAGGAGTATTATGCAGGCTTCAGCCAAAACGACCTTGATTACAAGATACAGAAAAAGGATGCCACGATGGAGGAGTACCTTGCCTTTGCCGCACAGCAGACGATGGATTTTACGGATGAGGAAAAAGCGCTGGTCGATACGCAGATCGGTGAGATGGAGAAAGTGATCGAAGAGCAGGGATATAACCTTCCTCCGCTCGATGAGATCGTTTTTGTCAAGACGACCATGGAAGAAGAAAACGGGGTGGCCGGATACACGCATGGGACGCAGATCTACGTATCGGCAAGCATGCTTGAAGAATATCTCGCGGCTCCCGAAGAGGAAAAGCCGGTGCACAACCTGGACGAATTCTTCTGGCACGAACTGTTTCACTGCCTGACCAGGTGCAACCCTGATTTCCGTGCAGATATGTATAAACTGATCCACTTTACGGTAGAGGCGGAGGATTATGAACTGCCCCCGAGCGTCTTTGAATATCATATCTCAAATCCCGATGTGGAGCATCACAATTCCCATGCAACCTTCCGCATCAACGGAGAGGATGTGGAATGCTTTACCGACTTTGTGACGACCCGGCACTTTGAACAGCCGGGAGACTCATTCTTTGCCTGCCCGGAAACAGCCCTCGTTCCGATAGATGGCTCTGACGTCTACTATACGAAGGAAGAAGCGGAGAATTTTGACGAGGTTTTCGGCACCAATACCGGCTATGTCGTCGATCCGGAGGAGTGCCTGGCCGATAATTTCTCGTATGCGATGTGCTATGGGACAGAAGGAAAGGATGGAGGAGGGTATCCGAATCCGGAGATTATTGAAGGGATCATTGAGTATTTAAAGTAAGGTGAAACGGGGGAACGTGGGCCAATGGGGACGTTTCTCAGTGACCCATTTTTGCTTGCAAAAATGGGTCACTGAGAAACGTCCCCATTGGCC
>CADCPK010000299.1 GCA_902803215.1 uncultured Lachnospiraceae bacterium | reverse complement strand
GTCGGATACCTTCGGCGCAGCTTCGGTGAGCTCTATGCCGGTCTTTTTATCAAGGCCGATGACCGAAGCATAGTACTGCAGCTTTTCAAGACTCTGCTGCTCGGAAAAACGATTGTCTCCTGTCTTACCGATCTGGAAGCCTACCATGTTGAAGAAGTAGTTGCACGACTCCTGAATAGCTTCTCTGATCTCGAGAGATCCATGGCCGAGCTCATTCCAGCAGTGAATAGGCGGTTCGACAAAATCGAAAAGACCTGTACAGTTGAAATACGTCTGGTCGTCTATGACGCCCTCCAGCATACCGGCGATGGTAGACAAAAGCTTCATCGTCGATCCGGGTGCCGTCTGCTGCTGTGTGGCCTTGTTGAAGAACGGACTGGAAAGGTCCATGGCCAGCTTGGAGTAATAGGCTACATCCATGTTGTTGGTCAGACGGTTGTTGTCGTACCCCGGATAAGAGACACATGCGATTACTTCGCCGGTATTGACGTCGGTGATGACTGCCGATGCCGAGCAGGGAGCCAGCGCAAGCTGCGCAGGTTCGATCTGCAGATTCCAGATCTTCTGGATCATAAAATCGTATGCGCTCATGGTTCCGGCCGCTAGTCCCTGATAATCGGGGTCCTCTTTGGACAGGATACCCTGCTCGTAAAGAACCAGGCAAAGCTCCTGACCGGTGATGGTATGTTCATGCAGCATGTAGTAGTACAGTTTTTTGGAGAACGCTGTATCGGTCCGCAGATATTCCAGGATATAGTCCGTAAGGGACGTATACACTTCCTGCGAATCCAGGTATTCGGCATCCGAAGAGATCCTGGAAATATCGATCCAGTTCTGACTTGCCGCATAGGTAAGATAATCCCTGAGACTGATCTCTCCTTCTTCATGATAGGAAATATATGTCTTGTCGGAAGTATCTACCGAATCTTTTGAGATGATGCCGAGAGTATTCTGCAGAAGATCGTTGCAGATATAGTCAAAATATTCCTGATACTGCTCATCTTCGTCTTTATAAGCCGGAGCATTGCCACCGGTCAGGCGTTCTTTGATCACGCGGAACACCTGATCCTGCTTCTGTTCAAACTTTGCCTGCAGCGTTCTCTCAACCGTTGAGGCCTCTTCATCGTCAAATCTTGTGATGTCGATCACGCTGTTGGCTACAAGCGCATTGTACACGTCAAAGATGGGGATCTTGATCATGGCGGCGTTGCTGTACAGCTCGTAATCGTACTCTTCGATCGCCTCTATTCTGGAAAGGATGATACCCGCGACCCTCTGCTTGAGGATCTCGTAGATCGCACTCTGCCAGTCAGAATCCACGGTAAGATACACGTCATTTCCGGCGGTCGGTTTTACGACGGTGTCCTGATCGATCCGCAGCACCTTTCCGAGGTTATCCACGGTGACGGTTTCTTCTCCGTCGGTGCCCTGCAGGGTAAGCTCCATGTACTGCTCTATGCCTGCTTTTCCTACCACGGCGTCATTAGGATAGTCGGGGTTCTGAGTCCGCAGATTCTCCAGCTCCTCGGCGGAAGCTTTGCCGATATATCCGAGGATCGGGGCCATACTCTCCTCATCGATGTACTGCCGCATGGAATCTTCTACAACATCGATGCCCTGCAGTTCGTTCTGATTTTCCATGATGGCCGCTATAGATTGCTCGCTCACGTTGGTAGCGATCGTTACGGGCATGTATTTTTTGAAGCTGTTGGTGTTCAGCAGGTATCGCATGATCGAAATGTCAAGGATTTCCTGCTTGGTAAGCTGTTCGGGAAGCCCGTATTTTTCCAGCTCTTCGGGCGTATAGGCCGCGTCGCCGGTGAGTACTACAGAGAATCTGTGCGGGCCGCTCAGATAATCGATCATCTCTTCCGCAGTAGATTCTTTCTGCTCTTCGGTAAGGTCGTCGATCAGGGCGCACCCGTATACGTCGGCCTTGAAACGGTTCAGGGTAAAGCCCTCTTCCACATCATAAACGTACGAGCCGTCCTCGCCTACGATCACATGAAAGTTATGGCTCAGAGAGTCGCCGTTGGATGCCAGAATCTGCAGAACGCGGTACGCGGTTCCGTTGAGCGTAAGGTTCTTCTGCCTGGTCGTGTCGTATGAGCCGTTATCCTCAAAAGTCAGCGTATATGAAAGAATGTTGGAGGCCAGCACCACGCCGTTTCGATCATAGATATTGCCTCTTGTGCTCTTGATGACACGCGTTTTGGTGGTCCTGGTCTCAAATTTGTGGATATAATCCTGCCCCTGTATGATCTGAAGATTAAAGAGTTCTCTGATCAGGACAGAGGACATGAAACAGAAAACCAGCAGAAGAACGGTCGTTCTCTGCAGCCGGATCTTTTTCAGCAGTCCTTTTATCTTATTACCCATATAGAATCCCTCTCCTGCCGGATCGGCGACATAAAATGATAATTGATATAGTGGAAAATCCTGTAGACGATCACAGTCAGGATTACCGTGTATATCACTTCTGGAATGATGATGCGGATAAAATATACGCCGAGTGAAAGCCTGCCGCGCAGAAGAAACTGCAGTGCATATACCGAAAGACCGTATAAAAGATCGGTCGATGCGGCAAGCAGCACGGGCACCTTCAGATCATCGTCGTAGCAGATGCGGTGTGTGTAACCTGCGAGGAATCCGACGTACATATAGATCAGCGCATAAAAGCCGAATACCGATCCATAGAACATGTCCGTCAGAAGCCCCAGAAAAAAGCCGGTCCACATGCCGCTCTTGCGGCCGCGCATAAGGCCCATGGAGATACAGCAGATCAATATAAGGTTAGGACTTATGGATCCTATCGCGATCTTTTTGATCACAGTGCTCTGAAGCAGAAAGCAGCCCAGCATCACTGCTGCATGGATAATCTTGCTTTTCACTGTTCTCCCTCATTCCCTGAAGCTGCGTCTGCGCTTTCTTCTGTCTGCGTTTCCTCTGCCGGGACCTCCTCTGCGGGAGCCTCCTCAGCCGATGTTTCTTCAGCAGGTGCTTCTTCCGCCGGTGTTTCTTCCTCGGGGACAGCTTCCGCCGGTGTATCTTCTGCCGCGGATTCTTCTGCATCTTCCGGAGAATCGTCCGCTGCTTTCGGTGCATTTTCAAGATATGCGTCGTTCTTGTTGCGTGTTATGACAAAGACATCCCTCAGATGTCCGAAATCGACGGGTGTCACGATGGTTCCGGTCTTGGTCAGGTTGTTGGTATCCTGCTCGACCTCGCTTACATACCCGATAAACAGACCTTCGACATATTTTTCGCTGATGTTTGACGTGACGATCTGCTCGCCTGTCGTTACCTTGCCGTCCTGATCGTAAAGCTCCACGAAGCGAAGCTTGCCTTCGTCGATCAGCTCAAGATCTCCCTGTACGATAAAGTTGTCGGCCGTGCTCACCGTCATCGCGCTTACGCTGCTGCTGTCGTCAATGATGGAACGGACGGTAGCCCAGGTGGCACCGACTTCCGTCACAATGCCGACAAGCCCTTTTCCCGCGATGACATTATTGTCGACGCGGACGCCGTCGCGGCTTCCTTTATTGATCATAAAAGTATCATACCAGTTGCCCGGATCCTTGGAGATAATGCGCGCGGCTATCTTGGGATAGTCTGCGTATTCCTGATCCAGATCGTAGAGAGCCTGGAGTCTTCTGAGCTCCTGCTGATCCTGGACCAGTGTGTTGATCTGGCCGGTAAGGCTTTCGACCTGCAGCTTGAGGTCTTCGTTCTCGCTGATCAGTTCTTCCTTGGCACGCATGTTCTCGCGGGCCCCGTGAAAAAGGCCGCTCACGGCTTCGATGCTGTTCTGAAACGGAACAACGATGGCCGCAGCCGCTTCTCTCAGCGGACCGGGTCCAATGCCCGAGGCAAAAGTGCCGACGATGCAGGCCAGACAGAAAAGCGTCATGATGACCAGCAGATGTCTGCTTTTTATATTGAATCGAAAATGAAGTCTGTTTTTCATTCTGTAAACACCTCAAAAGGGTTTTGTTTTATAATCTGCGTTCTGTCACAGGCTGCGCAAAGCGACGGAGTTCTTTGTTTTCGATGATCTTTCCCAGTCCCATGATACAGGATTTTTCGTATATGTCGGGCAGATTAAAGATGAAGCCTGTGTAATCCGCCAGATACTGGTGAAGCTCCGGGAGCCTCGCCGTGCCGCCGGTCAGATATATGCCTTCTTTCTTAATGTGCATGGCGATCTGCGGCGGAATTCTCTCCAGAAAAGTTTTCATCTCTGCGGCAAGGCCCGACAGGCTGTTCAAAATGCCGGCCCTGACCACATCTGAGGTGACCATCTCTTCGCGGGGCAGGCCCGAAACGCTGTCGATCCCTATGACTCTGATGCCTTTTTTCTCGTCTTCTCCGAGTGAACCGAGCTCGTTTTTCAGCATATGACCGGTCATGTAACCGATCTGGAGGTGATGTTCGCTGCGGATCTCGGCACAGACCGCTTCGGTCATCTGCTTTCCGCCTGTCTGAAGCTTTCGGCTGATGATGATACGGCCGTCCGCGATGATCGCAAAGGAGGTACTTTCGGAGCCGATGTTCACGATCATATTTCCGGTGGGGTCATCGGGGTTTATCCCCAGAGCGAGCGCCTCGGCCATCGGACTTTCTACCAGGAACACTTTATGCTGCCGCATCCAATGACCGTTCGCCACGTAATAGTAAGCGCGTTTCTCGATCGGAGACATGTCAGGGGGTGCGGTAAAATAGATGATCGATCGAAATCCCTGCGTGTCTCCTATCCGGTTAAACATTGTATACAGAACGATCTCCTGCAGTTCGAGTTCGGCTATCATGCCAAAAGCCATCGGCGATTTGACACGGATATCCTGGGGCTGTTTGCCCAGCATCGCGTATGCCTCGTCACCCACGGCTATGATCTCGCGTCCTTTCGACGCGATGATATTCTTTTCTGTATAGACAGTCCCGGGCGTGCCCGATATGATCTTCACCGAGCTGTTGCCGAGATCTATCCCGTACACTTTTTCAAAAATCATCTGTACCTAACAACCCCTGTTCACGGAAGCTGAAAAAATCCTGATCTCCGATAATAATATGATCCTCAAGAGGAATGCCGAGCATCTCGCCCGATATGGACACACGCTCGGTCACTTCGATATCACAATCGCTGGGGGAAGGATCTCCGCTCGGATGATTGTGGATGAGGACCACCCCACGTGCCTGTTTGCGCATTGCCTCGATAAATATCTCGCGCGGAGATACCGGAGTAAAATCAGCCGTCCCTCTTGTGATAAGCTGTTCGCCGAGATAATGCATTCTGGAATCCAGCATAAGACTGTAAAGGTGCTCCTGCTCTTCGTGGCGCAGGCGCTCCATGAAATATTCCGCGATCGTTGCCGCGTCCGACATACACAGGCCGTTCTTCTTTGCGGCGGACGCCGCGATCCTGCGTGACAGTTCTCCTATGCACAGCAGCTGGATCGCTTTGACTTTGCCGATGCCGGGCAGTTCCATAAGCTGTTTGACAGACATGTGATAAAGCCCCTGCAGCCCCGGAAATGCAGTCTTTCCGGTCGCGGAAAGGACACTGTCCGCCAGATGAAGCGAATTGAAATCTTTTGTGCCGCTGCGAAGTATAATGGCCAGCAGCTCATTGTCGGTAAGTGCCGAGGCGCCCACGGAGATACATTTTTCATAGGGACGCTGTTCGGCGGGAAGTTCTTTCATTTTGATATGATTCATAAGCCCTCTTTACAAGGGAGGCTCTCGGCAGCTGCCGGTGCACAAACCTGATGTCCGGCAGTTTCCGATCGAATTCATTTTTTTAGTTTAACATAAATCAGATACAATGTAAACCTTGGGTGAAGGAAGCGTATTTTTGCGCGATCGCTTCTGCTGTTTTCAGGCCGTCCATGGCTGCCGAGGTGATGCCGCCCGCGTATCCCGCGCCTTCTCCGCAGGGGTAGATCCCGCCGTAGTTTGCCTCGAGGGAATCACCTCTCGTGATCCTCACGGGGGACGAAGTGCGGCTTTCCACGCCCGCGACCACCGCGTCACTGCGGTCATAGCCGGGAATCACATCCGAAAATGCATGTACACCTTCGCAGACTGCTTCCGAAATAAAACCGGGAAGACATTCTCTTACATTTCCCCAGCGGTATCCGCCTTTTATACAGGGCACGATCTCTCCGGGACCTTCGCTCGGGCTATTCTTTTCAAAATCGCCGAACTGCTGCACCGGCACTCTTCCTCTTCCCTCCCGATATGCAGCTTCTTCGAGCCGTCTTTGGAAGGCAAGACCCGCGAGCGGGCCTTCGGCGCCGAAATCCTCGGGCGTTACAGTGACGATCACCGCACTGTTGGCGTTTGCGGAAGCCCTGTCGTGATAGCTCATGCCGTTAACGGCAAGCCGCCCCTCTTCCGAAGAAGCATTGACGACATAGCCGCCGGGGCACATGCAGAACGTGTATACGCCCCGTCCGTTATCACATTTGTGTGTCATTTTATAGGCAGCAGGACCAAGGATCGCTATCTCGTCCTGCCCGTAGATTCCCCGGTTGACTGTCGTCTGCGGATGTTCGATGCGCACGCCGGCGGCAAAGGCCTTGGGAGTCATCGCGACTTTACGATCGTTCAGCATAGCAAAGGTGTCTCTGGCACTGTGACCGATGGCCAGCACACAAACCTCTGCCGGGATAACTTCGTCATCGTTCACGACGACTCCTGTAAGAGCTCCGTCAGCGATCTTAAGATCGGTGAGCCTGCTGCGGAATCTGACCTCTCCTCCCATGGATATGATCTGGGCGCGAAGATTTTTTACGATACCGGTAAGCATGTCGGTGCCTAGATGCGGCTTTTGCTGATACAGGATCTCTTCCGGCGCTCCGGCTTTTACAAAACGCTGAAGCACTTCGCGGTTCCTTCCGACCGGATCCTTGACGAGTGTATTGAGTTTTCCGTCCGAAAAGGTTCCTGCTCCCCCTTCGCCGAACTGGACATTCGATTCGGGGTCGAGTGATCCACCCTCCCAAAACGCTTCGACGGTCTTTTTTCGCGCATCAACGTCTTCTCCGCGTTCCAGAAGGAGGGGCCGGAACCCGGCGTTAGCCAGATACCAGGCGCAGAACAGCCCCGCAGGACCGCTGCCGACGACGATGGGCCTGTGCGGCAGCGGCTCTGTCCCCGGCTTCGGAAACCGGTATCTTTTCTCCGTCACCGCCTCCAGATTGTGGCCGCCGCGGCGAAGGAGAGCTTTCTCTCCACGCACATCGGCATCGATCGTATAAACATATTTTAACTGTGTTTTGTCTCTGGCATCCAAAGACTGCCTGCGGATGCGGAATGTAAAAGGCGTGTTCCCGCATTTCAGGGCTTTTCTCACAGCCTCCGTGAGTTCTTCGGAGGTGTGGTATATCGGCAGCTTCAGCTGACTGATCCTTATCATATACTTATCCTTCTGCGGCATGTCTGCCCGCTATGGCGCCGCTCGACCAGGCCCACTGCAGGTTGTATCCCCCGCAGATTCCGTCGACATCCAATATCTCACCGGAAAAGAAAAGGTTCCTTGATTTCCATGATTGCATGGTAAACGGGTCGACCTCGTCCGTCAGGACTCCGCCCGAGCATACCTGTGCTTTCTCAAATCCGCCCGTTCCCGTTACCGTAAGACGCAGATTCTTGGCCGCTTTCCGGGGATTCTTCTGTGTCATCAGCACGTCGATCAATTTGTCCGGAAAGATTCCCACAAACAATTCTCTCTCTGATTTATAGGGACAGTTTGTCTGCCTTGCGTCCATTAAGCGTTCAAAGCTCTCCGGGTCAAAATCCGGGAAAAAGTCGAGGCAGGCAGTGACGGACTGTCCGTCCCCAAGAGCTCTTGCTGCCTCCCGGCTGACCTGAAACACCGGAATGCCGGATATACCGTAGGAAGTGAGCTGGAGCTCTCCTTCCGATTCCGCGACAGATGTGTTTTCTACATAAAGCGTGACTTTTCCTTCTGTTCTTACGCCGTGCCAGGGATATTTTTCACGCGTGACAAGCGGAACCAGCGCCGGTTCCGGCCTGATGATCGTATGTCCGAGGCTCTTTGCCAACGCATATCCCGAATCGCAGGCACCTTCGACAGAAGAAGCAGGCGATCCGTTGGCCAGAATGAGCGCATCACAGTAATAGGTGTAGCCTTCCACCCGGACGGCATAACCTCCTTCGGGCAGAACTTTATGCTGTCCGGGATTCATACGTGTCACAGCCTTCACCCCGGTATTGCAGCGGATCTTTACCCCGCGGGCTTTTGCTTCCATTGTAAGTACACCGAGCACCTGAGATGCCTGGCCGCTGTGGGGATACAGATATCCGCCGCGATTGACGGTGTATATACCCAGCTTCGAAAAGAATTGCACGGTCTCCTGCTGCCCGAATGCAGCAATAGCCGGAAGGGGAAAGAACGAATTGCTGCAATGATAACATTCACGGGACTGATTTGTGTTGGTGAGATTGCAGCGGCCGTTCCCCGTAACCAGAAGTTTACGACCGGGGAGTCCGTTCTGCTCCAGGATCGTGACGCGGCCCCCGTATTCGGCCGCCTTTATGGCAGCCATCAGGCCCGAAGCGCCGGCTCCGACAACGATGACATTCTTAGACATAGCATCATCCTTTACGATAATTTTACGTGTCCGTCATTGACAAGACGCTGAAGCGACTTGAGTATTCCGTATCTGGCATGCGGGAAGGTCAGCCCTCCCTGGAAATAGACATTGTAAGGCGGTTTCATCGGACCGTCCGCCGAAAGCTCTATGCTGGCTCCCTGAATGAAGGCGCCGGCGGCCATGATCACCTGACTGTCATAGCCCGGCATATCCCAGGGCTCCGGATCGACGTAGCTGTCGACAGGCGCACCGGCCTGGATGCCCTTGCAGAAAGAGACCAGTTTTTCGGGCGCTCCCAGTGTGACTGCTTGGATGATATCGTTCCGCTGTTCGCGGCTGCCGGGTGTCACGGCAAAGCCAAGCCGCTCATAGAGCGCCGAGGCGAACACGGCTCCTTTAAGCGCAGCGGCCGTGACGGTAGGCGCGAGGAAAAAGCCCTGGTAGAACGATCTGTTGACACCCAGGGTGGCTCCGACTTCGCTTCCCAGTCCGGGGCAGGTCATCCGGGAGGCTGAATTTTCGATGCATTCCTTTGTTCCGGCAATGTAGCCGCCGATCGGCGCAAGTCCGCCGCCGGGATTTTTGATGAGCGAACCGACGATCATATCCGCTCCCACATCGGAAGGTTCGATGACATCGACAAATTCGCCGTAGCAGTTGTCCACCATGCAGATCACATCGGGGCGGATCGCCTTGATAAACCTTATCAGTTCACCGATCTGCGCGACCGAAAAAGAAGGACGGGTGAGATACCCGCGGGATCTTTGAATCTCGACAAGTTTTGTGCGGGGATTCAGAGCATTTTTGATTCCTTCATAGTCAAAAGAGCCGTCCGGCTTAAGCTCGACCTGGCGGTAAGTGACGCCGTACTCGGCCAAAGAGCCGCGGGACGGACGAATGCCGATGACTTCCTCGAGGGTATCGTACGGTTTTCCGACCGGAGAAAGGATCTCGTCGCCCGGGCGCAGGTTTCCGAAAAGCGCGATGGCCAGTGCATGGGTGCCGCACGCGATCTGCGGGCGTACCAGGCACGCCTCGGTGTGGAACGTGTCGGCATAAACCTTCTCGAGCGTCTCCCGTCCGTAATCGTTGTATCCGTATCCGGTGGACGATCCGAAGCACTCCTCGCTCACTTTGTTCTTCTGCATGGCCGAAAGCACCTTGAGCTGGTTGTATTCGGCGATACGGTCGAAATTGGCGTACTGCTCTATGAGCGCCTTTTCCGTGTCCTCGGCAAAAGCGAGGACCTCTTCGGATATTCCGAGTTCTGCGTACATCTTCCCGATCATATGTGCGCGGTCTGCTGTTATTGTCTCTGTTTCCATGTATTCACCTGTCAATCTATGATTTCCTTTTCCTTCAGGATATCCAGAAGGAACGAAAGGATCTTTTCATCGTTGTAATCAAACTGTTCTTTATTAACCCAGATCGTCTCGGGCTCCCGCCTGAACCAGGTCAGCTGCCTCTTGGCAAAATGCCGCGTATCGCGCTTCAGGATGCGTACGGACTCCTCATAATCCATGTCCCCGCACAGATAGTCGAGGATCTCCTTGTAGCCGAGCCCCTGCATCGAAGTCATGCCTCGCCGGCACCCCATGGCTCTGAGCGCTTCCACCTCGGAGACGAGCCCCTCTTTCAGCATCAGGTCGACGCGCAGGTCGATCCGCCGGTAAAGCTCTTCGCGGGGAAGGTTCAGCACAAAATACGCCAGATTAAAAGGCGTTTCTTTTTCCTTCTCTTCCGTATTGTGTGCCGATATCGGCGACCCGTTCTGCTCGTAGAATTCCAGCGCCCGGATCACTCTTTTTACATTGTTGGGATGGATGCTCTCTGCGCTTGCGGGGTCGACTTTTTTCAGCATTTCATGGAGAAAAACATTCCCCTGCTCCTCAGCAAGCTTCTCCAGACGTTCTCTTATCTGTGTGTCCTCTTCCGCTTCGGTAAAATCGATCTTCCGTGTGACGGACTGAATATAGAAGCCTGTTCCTCCCACCATGATCGGAATGCGGCCGCGCGATCTGATCTCTTCGATGGCGGAAAGCGCGTATTTCTGGAAAAGCAGGATGTTGAAATCCTCGGTAGGGTCCAGAATATCGATCAGATGGTGCGGGATACCGTCCATTTCTTCTTCGGTCACTTTGGCGGAACCGATGTTCATGTGACGGTATACTTGCATGGAATCGGCCGAGATGATCTCGCCGTCAATTGCCTTTGCGAGTGCGACGCCGAGCGCCGATTTTCCCGATGCGGTAGGACCGGCAATGACGATCAGGGGCTCTTTTTTTATGCCTGATGCAGAATTCATAATCTTCCTCACTCGTATCAGTTCAGTACCTGAACTGATACGAGCAAAAATCCATGCAAATCGCCTCCGGCGATGGGATTTTTGCTTGCTGAATCATGTTCGTACGGCCTCAGCAGCAAGTGCTTCGGCCTGTTCTGAACTGTTACCCTTGATCAATGTTTATACGATCCGCTTGAACTTGTGTTCCAGCTCCTGCTTTGTCATCTCGATGACCGTGGGGCGGCCGTGAGGACAATGGTAAGGATTCTCAAGTTTCATCATCTCGTCGATGAGGGCTTCGGCCTCGGAGACGGACAGACGGTTGTTGCCTTTTACCGCCGCCTTGCAGGCCATCGTCGCCAGGCGCGAGCTGAAGATCTCCTCGATGTTTCCGGAGACGTCCGAAAGGCTGTCGAGCATCTCTTTAAAAAGCTCCTGCTCGGTCATGTGATAGAGCTCCGTGGGAACCGTGCGTACGGCAAATTCTCTTCCGCCGAAGGGTTCAACCTCAAAGCCTGCCTCGAGAAATCTTTCCTGATTGGCAAGCAGCACCTGCTCTTCCTCCATGGAGAGGGTGACGATCATCGGCGGGCAGAGATTCTGTGACTCTATCGTGCGCTCGCGGAATTTTTTGAGAAAACGCTCGTAGTACACTTTTTCGTGTGCTGCGTGCTGATCGATGATGAAGAAGCTGTTATCGTACTCCGTGAGCCAGTAGGTGTCAAAAAGCTGGCCGATCACGCGGATGCGGCTGCGCGATTCCGGTTTCAGGAAGGATTCCGAGAAGAGGGTGAGCTGTTCGGGCTTCACTTCTCTCTTCACAGAAGCTGCCGGTTCCTGCCCGGGAGCCGTCTCTTCCTGTGAAGGCGCCGCTTCCTGTGAAGGTGAAGGCATTGCTTCCTGCTGAGGCATTGCTTCCTCCGCATGAAGTGTTTCTTCCTGCTTTGCAACGGATGCTTCCGATGCCGGAGCTGCTGCATTTTTCTCAGCTCCGGTATTTTGTCCATACTGAGCATGGGAAGCTGTAAAACCCGGAGCGCTGTCTTTTAATATACTTGCCCTTTTAAGAGATTCGACATCGGCGCGTTCGGGAGACGGGGAG
>CADCPK010000298.1 GCA_902803215.1 uncultured Lachnospiraceae bacterium | reverse complement strand
GAACCACACCTGACACAAGCAAGTCCCCTAACCCCTCCTTAAAGCTTTGCGCTTTTTGAAGGAGGGGACTTACTTGTATTGGTTAAAGTAAAATAGTTCATGAACGATTAATTTTTTAGATAATATGCTGTAAAATCTTTCCGGAATATTACTAATATAATAGAGCGGAGGTTATAACATGGGGGAGTTACCCGCACAAAATAAGAAACCGTTGACAAGGTTCGGAGAGTTCGACCTTTTGAAAGCCGGAGCAATACTCGGCCTGCCCGCCATACATGTCATGGAAGAGATACTGGAAGGCGGTTTTGGCGGACCCGGGCTTCAGGCCATCGGAGGCTTCGTGATCGGCCTTTGTGCTTTCGGACCGTCTGTTTTTATGATCTGTATGGGATTCGGAATCGGCGGAAGCAAATCATCGCCCGAAAGTATCAGAAGGACCGGAATCCAGTTTTTGCTGATCGGCGCGATTCTGAATATATTCAGGTGGTTCCTTCCGGGAGTGCTGCAGGCGATCGTTATCCACACACCTTTGATCGAAGATTTTGAATTTTGTCTGCAATCGGACATCTAGTATTTTGCCGGAAAAGTGTACTATGAGGAGCCTTCGGAGGACGATGCTTCTTACTCGGAAAATGAGACGTATCTCACGCGGACAGCGAAGGAGGCCGCGGAAAACGGGGCCAAGCTGATCGCGTATGCGGAGGAAGCGTTCATCATAACCTACGAGGAGGAGAAGGTTCTTACCGACAAAGCAGTATCCGCTGCCCGGGATAATGATATTTTTATCCTGCTCTGTCTTGACTCGGAGGACGAAGAAGGGGCCTGGGTCAATAAGGCAGTGTTCATCGATAATGAGGGGAATATTCTTTCGGATTATCTGAAGACGAACATGATCCCGGTGATAGAAGATGATTACAAAGCCGGTGACGGCGTTATTCCCTGCAATCAAATTACAATCGACGGGCAGGAGAGAAATGTCTCTTATTCCATATGCTACGATGCGACATTCCCGACTTATATTTTGACGATGGACGAGAAGACGGATCTGTTCATCAATCCTTCGTGGGACTGGGCCGAGATCGACGACATTAATTACCGGCTTCAGGTGATCAGTGCCATTGAGAGCGGCGTTGTGCTGTTTAAGCCTACGGTCGACGGCGTGAGCATCGTGACCGATCCCTACGGAAATCTTTCTTATAAAGAGAGTACACTGGGCGGGGATTACGAAGAGGTGCGCTATGTGGATGTGCCGGGCGGAAGGACAGACACCATTTATAGCAGGATCAGTAAGTTTGTTGCGCCGGTGTGGTCGCTTTTTGCGCTGCTGATACTTGGGTATGCGGCGGTGCGGAGGTTTAGGCGCAGGTGACAAAATGGAACACGGGGACGGTTCTATACGGATGACCTAACTTGTCACTCGTTTGCAAATATGCTATACTGCATCTGAGAGTGGGGATTCCGTATGACCTGTGATGTAGAAATTAGAATGATGGGAGAATTTGTCATCCTCTCGGGTGGACAAGAATATAACTCTTTGGTTGGTAAGACGCGCAAGGGGGTCGCGTTTATGGAGTACCTGATCCTCAATTATGGAAAGCAGGTGCCAAAGCAAAGACTGCTTAGTGTGCTGTGGTCGGGATATAAGCATGCAAATCCGGAGAATTCGCTCAAAGTGATGGTGAGCAGACTCAGAAAACTGCTTAACGAGATCTGCGAAGGACTGGGTGAATGTATCCGTACAGACCGCGGAGCGTACAGCTGGGTGAATCATGACGGGATGAAAGTGGATGTCCTGGAAATCATGGATATTTTCGAGAAAATTCCCGAAGAAACTACAGTGAGCAAAAAGACAGGCCTGTACAACAAACTGATCGAGCTGTACCGCGGTGACCTTTATCTGACCGGAGACTTTGTAAGCGGAAGTGAATACTCGGCCGCTTTTCACAATGAATTTCTGAACGCCGTTTACGACTATATCGAACTTCTCATGAGAGAGGGGAGATATGATAAGATCATCGAAGTCTGTGCTGCGGCGCAGAGAGTCGATGAGTTTGACGAGCGTCTCCATATGGAGATGATGCAGGCGCAGGTGTACACCAACCGTATCAGCGAAGCCATGGAACAGTACCGTAAGGTGACGGACATCCACGAGCAGTACCTGGAGGTAGAGCCCAGCGTGGAGCTGCAGTCGTTCTATTCGAGGATCATGCGGCAGAAGAAAGCGCTTAGATTCAGCCTTGACTCTCTGAAAAGAGAACTGAGAGAAGGCCTGCCGCCGAGCGGGGCATACATCTGCGAATATGCTGAATTCAGGCAGATCTGTTATCTGATGATCCCAACTTTGGACAGGATCAGGTGCAGTCTCTTTATGGGACTGATCATGATAGGAGAGCAGGAAGACGATCCGGAGCTGGATGAGGTCGCCCTCGATAAAGTGATCGGCAGTCTTCTTACCATCCTGCATGAAAATCTGCGCCGGGGAGATGTGGTATCCAGGATCAGCCCCACGATCGTTGCGGTAATGCTGCCTTCGGTCAACCATACTACCGGAAACATGGTGCTTGAACGTATCCATCAGCTGTTTCTGATGCATAACCCGTCTATAAATGTTCCTTTCCGGTACAGGCTTGGCGAAATGGTACACTCCTTGACAGAAAGTTCATAATAACGTACAATATAACGATAAATAATCTGAGTATTGAGAGGCGTTTATATGAGCAGTCCAATTCCAACCGGTATGATTTTTGATAAAAAGACCGGAACTTTTGTGAAGCCCACAGAGCCCGCGGTAAAGAAGTCATGGATCAAACGCAACATGACCACACTCCTGCTTTTGCTTATGGGAGCCGTCGGCCTGGGCCTGATCCTGTATCCTTCGTTTGCGGATTGGTGGAACTCATTCCACCAGTCAAGGGCCGTCGCATCGTACATGGAGGCCGTGGCAAACATGGACAAGTCCCAGTACGAAAAAATGCTGAGGGATGCCGATGCGTACAATACAAGGCTGGCCAAGACCGGCATTCAGTGGACTTTGACCGAGAAGCAGCGGGAGGAATACAAAAAGATCCTCAATATCAATGACACCGGCATCATGGGTTATATTGATATTCCGAAGATCAATGTCGAGCTTCCCATCTATCACGGGACCGACGAGGCTGTACTGCAGATCGCGGTCGGCCACCTCGAGGGTACATCCCTTCCCGTCGGCGGCAAAGGATCGCACTGCGTGGTATCCGGCCACCGCGGTCTCCCTTCGGCAAGGCTTTTTACCGATATCGATAAGCTTGTCGAGGGTGATACATTTACTCTGACCGTCCTGAACAGGACAGTCACATACGAAGTGGATCAGATCCGTATCGTCGAGCCGCACGATCTTTCCGATCTGCAGATGGACAAGAACGCGGATCTGTGTACGCTGGTAACCTGTACGCCGTACGGTATCAACACGCACAGGCTTCTGGTGCGAGGCCATCGTGTGGCCAACGCCCAGGGCGATGCGACGGTTATCGCCGATGCCATGCAGATCGAGAGCGTCTATATTGCTCCGTTTATCGCGGCGCCGATACTTGTGCTGCTGATCATCTGGATGCTGATCGGGACGAGCAGAAGAAAGAAACTGAAACAGCTGCTTATCAGGACGAAAGAGCAGTTTGGAGTAGAAGAAGAGTGAAAAAAGGGGACGGTTCCTCGCAGGAACCGTCCCCTTTTTCACCCCGCACGTTTTGTGAATTATATAACGAGTATTGTTGACAGAAAACGCCTGTTTGTGTATAATTAATAGGATGAATCTTTCTGTCCGCAAGGCCGTATTATGTCCTCATGCCGGCGGAGGATTTTAACTGTTGTTTTAGGACAAGCATTAAACATCAGGAGGTTATCGAATGAAGAAAGTAGCCAGTAAAGTTCCCTTTAAGGGAACTGAAGAACAGGCGATCGCGCTTCAGAAGGTGATTGATGAGAACAAGCATGATTCCAGCAACCTTATGGTTGTCATGCAGAAAGCTCAGGATATCTACGGATATCTGCCTTACGAAGTTCAGATTGCCATCGCCGAGGGAATGAACGTGCCCTTTGAGAAGGTTTACGGTGTTGCCACCTTCTACGCACAGTTTGCCCTTTCACCGAAAGGAAAATACAACATTTCTGTCTGTCTCGGAACCGCATGTTATGTTAAGGGTTCCGGTGACATTTTCCAGAGACTCCAGGATAAGCTGGGAATCGGGCCGGAAGAGTGCACTGCAGACGGCAAATTCTCCCTTACCGCTGCTCGCTGCGTAGGCGCATGCGGACTGGCTCCGGTCATGATGGTTAACGAGGATGTCTACGGAAGAATCACTGTAGATGACGTTGAAGGTATTCTTGCGAAATACAACGAATAACGAGAGGGCCTGAAGGGATGAAGATCAGCACAGTAAAGGAGCTATTGGACGCCAGAGTGCTCTGCGGCGAAGATCAGCTGGGCAAACATGTTTATTCTGCATGCGGCTGTGATATGATGAGCGATGTTCTGGCTTACGTGAAGGATCAGGCAGTACTTCTTACCGGTCTGGTAAATCCTCAGGTAGTGCGCACGGCGGAAATGATGGACATGGTCTGTATCGTTTTCGTCAGGTCAAAGCAGCCGACCGAGGCCATTCTGACGCTGGCCAGAAATTCGGGAATTGTCGTCATGGCAACCGACAAACGGTTGTATGAAGCATGTGGAAAACTGTATTACCACGGCCTTCAGAACGACGAGATGGAAAAAGATGGCTGAGCCTCTGGTTTTCCATTACGAAGTGGACGGATCTGATTTCACTTCGGCAGGTACCGCGTCAGTAGCTGTCAAAAAGAGTCTCAGACAGCTTGGTCTGCCGGCAGAGGTGATCAGAAAACTTTCTATTGCCATGTATGAGGGCGAGATCAACATGGTTATTCATGCCAACGGAGGCACTGCGGATGTCATTGTCACCGAGGATTATGTGGACATAGTCCTTGCAGACAGCGGACCGGGTATCGAGGATGTTGACAAGGCCATGCAGGAAGGCTTTTCAACTGCGACGGCAGAGATACATTCCCTGGGATTCGGCGCCGGCATGGGCCTTCCCAACATGAAGAGGTATTCGGATGAGATGAACATCGAGACAGAACTCGGTGTGGGAACCACTATCCGAATGAGGATCTATATGAATTAAATCTTTGCAGATACATATTGAACAGAGGAGGAGACATGGATTCTTACGAACATTCCGTGCTGCTTGACCGTCAGAAATGTACAGGATGTACGACCTGCCTCCAACATTGTCCCACTGAAGCCATCAGAATTATAGACAGACATGCTTCTATTATTCAGGATCGTTGTATTGACTGCGGTGAATGCATTCGTGTATGTACAAATAATGCAAAACGGGCAGAGACGGACAAGCTTGATGCGATGAATCGCTTTAAGTACAAGATAGCGCTCCCGGCCCCGTCACTTTACGGACAGTTCAACAATATGGACGATGTGGACTATATTCTGAACGGTCTGAAAAAGATAGGCTTTGACGAGGTTTACGAGGTGGCAAAAGCAGCCGAACTTGTCTCGGCATATACGAGAAAGTACATGAAGGCTGACGGCATTGCCCACCCGCTCATCAGCTCGGCCTGTCCTGCGGTTTTACGATTGATCTCACTGGTTTATCCTTCGCTTGAGGATCATGTGATGCATATGCTTCCTCCCATGGAGGTCGCTGCGGATCTTGCGAGGAAGAAAGCCCGGAAGGAACACCCTGAACTCAGGGATGAGGATATAGGCACCTGCTTTATTTCTCCCTGTCCTTCCAAAATGAGCTACGTACACAATAACTTTGGTGAGTATAAGAGCAAAGTCGATGCTGTTGTTGCGATAAACGATGTTTACTTCAGACTGCTTGATGTCATGAAGCGCGACGCTCCGATGGAAAACCTTTCGGAGACCGGCATGAACGGTATCATATGGGCGGAGAGCGGAGGAGAGTCCACCGCTATCCTGAATGAAGATTATCTTGCGGCGGACGGAATCGAAAACGTCAGAAGAGTTCTGGAGGAGATCGAGAACGGGAATATTCAGCACGTAAAGTTTGTAGAGCTCAACGCCTGTCCGGGCGGCTGTGTCGGCGGGGTACTGACGGTTCAGAATCCTTTTATCGCCAAGACACGGCTCAGATCTATAAGCCGGTGCCTTCCCATAGCTCTCAATTTTCCGGATAAGGATGAACAGTATATCCCTGACAATTTCCTGTTCGGCGAGATGCCCGACTATGTACCCATGTCCCGGCTCAGCAGCAATATCGGAGAGTCCATGAGGATGATGTCCGATATTCAGAGGATCCGTGAAAGCCTGCCCGGAATCGACTGCGGCGCATGCGGAGCACCGAACTGCAGAGCTCATGCCGAGGATATTGTGCGGCACAAAGTTGCTGAAGTTTCCTGTCCCATACTTGTAGCGAGAGGAGAAACCGGGAAATGAAAGTATTCGAGCTTGCGGAAAACGGTTTTGAAACGATAACCATGCCTGACGGCGACAGGGAGATCGACGGAGTATACATCGGCGACCTGCTCAGCTGGGTAATGGGAAGAGCTTCCCAGGACAATGCGTGGATCACGATCATGTCGAACATCAATGTGATCGCTGTGGCGACGCTGGCCGATACGGCGTGCGTTATTCTTGCCGAAAATGTTGAGCTTCCTGAGGACATCAGAACTCAGGCGGAAAACAAAGGCATCAATGTACTTAAAAGCCCGCTCCCGACTTATGAGACAGCCGTAAGGCTTTATAATCTTTTATCATGAGCCGTTATACTTATGATCTGCATGTCCATTCGTGCCTTTCGCCCTGTGCGGATAACGACAATACGCCGAACAATCTGGCAGGAATGGCTGTACTTAATAATATTCAGATCATGGCACTTACCGACCATAACACATGCAGAAACTGTCCGGCCTTTTTTACCGCGTGCAAGCGGTACGGTATCGTTCCGATCCCCGGAATGGAGCTGACCACCTCGGAGGATATCCACGTGGTGTGCCTGTTTCCGGAGCTGGAAAACGCCCTGAAGTTCAACGACGAGATCGATACTTACAGGATACGCATACCGAACAACAAGGAGGTCTTCGGCGATCAGTTGATACTGGACGGCATGGATGAGCTTATCGGTGAGGAGCCTGATTTTCTGACAAACGCCACCACAATTTCGTACGATGATGTGCCGCAGATCGTGGCAAAATATGACGGAGTGTGTTATCCGGCGCATATTGACCGCGAGTCGAACGGAGTCGTCGCTATTCTCGGTACATTGCCCGAGGAGCCCGATTATCCGGCGGCAGAAGTGCACTTCAGGAAGAATCTGGAGGCTTACACGGAACAATATCATCTGGAAAACAAGGTGGTGCTGGTGAGCTCCGACGCTCACTATCTGACGGATCTCCGGGAGGAAAACGAATCTCTGGAGATTCCCGACGAACCATATTCAAGTGCTCTGGTCAGGCACAATCTGATCAAAATTATCAGGGGTGAAAAGCTGTGAAGGAATTGTCACTGAATATCCTCGATATCACGGAAAACTCCGTGAAGGCGGGAGCCGAACTCACATCTATCCTGATCGATGAAGAGAATAACACTCTCAGGCTTACCATCGAGGATAACGGGTCCGGCATGTCGGAGGAAATACTGAAAGGCGTCACAGATCCGTTCTACACCACCAGAACGACCAGAAAGGTGGGAATGGGACTTCCGCTTCTCAAGCTTGCCGCCGAGCAGACCGGAGGAGAGATGACGGTCACATCGGTAAGCAGCGACGTCGATCCCGTCAATCACGGGACAAAAGTAAACGCGCTGTTCTATCAGGACAGCATCGATTTTACGCCTCTCGGAGATGTGGTCTCGACGATATGCACACTGATTCAGGGACACCCGGATACGGATTTTTATTTCAGACACAGGATCCTGAATCAGGATAATGATGTTTTGGTGGAACTTGACACACGGCAGATCCGGGAGGTTCTGGACGGAGTTCCCCTGAATGAATATGAAGTCATCAAGTGGATCGAAGAATTTCTGAACGAACAGTATACCGGTCCTCATGATACAGAGTAAATTAATAGGAGGTTGACACATGAAATCTTTGGCAGAACTTCAGAAAATCAAAGCCAAAATGCAGAGCAAAGTTGTCCTGCGTGAAGGCTCCGGCGACATCAGAGTCGTTGTGGGTATGGCTACCTGCGGTATCGCAGCAGGCGCAAGACCCGTTCTGAATGAGTTCGTAAAGGATGTCAGCGAAGAAGGACTTTCCGACAAGGTCACCGTATCGCAGACCGGATGTATCGGTATCTGCCAGTACGAGCCTGTTGTAGAGGTCTTTGAAGCAGACAAGGAAAAGGTTACTTATGTAAAGATGACGGCTGAGAAAGCTAAAGAAGTCGTCGAGAAGCACCTGAAGGGCGGTTCGGTCGTTGAGCAGTATACGATCGGTGCATATCAGTCTTAACGGAGGTTACTAAGCTATGGTAAGAGCACAAGTACTTATCTGCGGCGGTACCGGCTGTACATCATCCGGCAGCCCCAAGATCCGCGATGAATTTGAAACACAGCTCAAGCACTACGACCTGGAAGATGAGGTCAAGCTTGTTCAGACAGGATGCTTCGGACTCTGTTCACTCGGTCCGGTCGTCATCGTTTATCCCGACGGAACATTCTACAGCCGTGTAGAAGTTTCTGATGTTCCCGAGATCGTTGAGGAGCATCTGCTTAAGGGCCGTCCCGTCGAGCGTCTTGTATACAATGACTCCGACGAGAGCGCAAAAGAGAATGTGGAGACAGCTCTGTCCGAGACTCGTTTCTACAAAGCTCAGAAGCGTGTCGCTCTGAGAAACTGCGGTGTTATCGATCCCGAGAACATCGAAGAGTATATCGCTATGGACGGTTATGCAGCACTCGGTAAAGCTCTCACTGAGATGACTCCCGAGGATGTTATCAAATGCGTGACCGATTCCGGACTCCGCGGAAGAGGCGGCGGCGGATTCCCCACAGGACGCAAGTGGGCACTCTGCGCACCGAACAAAGCTCCGCAGAAATATGTTGTATGTAACGCTGACGAGGGTGACCCCGGCGCATTCATGGATCGTTCCGTTCTTGAAGGCGATCCCCATGCGATCATCGAGGCTATGGCTATCGCAGGTTACGCGATCGGCGCTACCAAAGGTTATGTCTATGTACGTGCAGAGTATCCTATCGCAGTAAAACGTCTCTCCATCGCTATCGCACAGGCGAGAGAGTACGGACTCCTCGGCAAGGATATCTTCGGTTCCGGATTCGATTTCGATCTGCAGATCCGTCTCGGCGCAGGTGCTTTCGTATGTGGTGAAGAGACCGCTCTTATGACCTCCATCGAAGGTAACCGTGGTGAGCCGCGTCCGCGTCCTCCGTATCCGGCAGTCAAAGGTCTGTATGCTTCTCCGACAGTTGAAAACAACGTTGAGACCTTCGCAAACATTCCGCAGATCATCCTTAACGGAGCAGAGTGGTTTGCTTCTATGGGTACCGAAAAATCCAAAGGAACAAAAGTCTTCGCTCTCGGCGGAAAGATCCACAACACCGGTCTTGTCGAGATCCCGATGGGAACAACTCTTCGTGAGATCATCGAGGACATCGGCGGCGGTATCCCGAACGGAAAGAAATTCAAAGCAGCTCAGACCGGCGGTCCGTCCGGCGGATGTATTCCGGAGTCGCTTATCGATACACCGGTTGATTATGACAACCTGATCTCTATCGGATGTATGATGGGATCCGGCGGTCTGATTATCATGGACGAAGACAGCTGTAGGGTCGATATGGCTAAGTTCTTCCTCGACTTCACAGTCGATGAGTCCTGCGGTAAATGTACACCTTGCCGTGTAGGCACCAAGAGACTTATGGAGATCCTGGACAAGATCACATCCGGCAAGGGAACCCTTGAGGATCTGGATCGTCTGGAAGAACTCTGCTACTACATCAAAGAGAACTCTCTCTGCGGTCTGGGCCAGACGGCTCCGAACCCGGTACTTGCTACACTGAAGTTCTTCAGAGATGAGTATGTAGCTCACGTTGTAGATAAGAAGTGTCCGGCAGGCGTATGTAAGGATCTTCTTTCCTACACCATCGACAAAGATAAATGTATCGGCTGCGGTCTCTGCGCAAGAAACTGCCCGGTTAATACGATCACCCGCACCGAGTATACCGCTCCCGGACACAAGAAACCGTCGTTCGAGATCCAGCAGGATAAATGTATCAAGTGCGGCGCTTGTATGGCGAACTGTAAGTTCAAGGCCATCAGCAAAAAGTAAGAAGGGAGCCTGATTAAGAATGGAAAAAATGATTAATTTAACGATTAACGGTATCCCTGTCAGTGTTCCGGCGAATACCACCATCCTTGAAGCTGCCCGTCTTACGGGAGTGGAGATTCCTACTCTTTGCTTCATGAAAGAAAAGAATGAGATCGGCGCTTGCCGTATCTGCGTTGTAGAGGCTAACGGCCGTATCGTTACCTCCTGTGTATTCCCGGTAGCAGAGGGCATGGATGT
>CADCPK010000297.1 GCA_902803215.1 uncultured Lachnospiraceae bacterium | reverse complement strand
GGTCTTAGCTTCTTTTGCAGCTGTAGCATAAAGCTCGATGGTCTTCGGTCCGATATCCATGCCCATCTTGTCAGCCGGGATCTTGTCAGAATCGACAACTACTGTTGCGATCTCAGCATCGATCGGGTTCGGGAACTCGTCTGTGCAGACTGTGTCGACCGGAAGAAGGAGTTTCTTGCCAAGGCTCTCTGCCTTTGCGATCATCTCTTTACAATAGTCGATCTTGGTCTCGTCAAGGAGAGATTTTCCTACTTCGTATCCTTTAGCTTTGAGGAAGGTGTAAGCCATACCGCCGCCGATGATGAGGGTATCGCACTTCTCAAGCAGGTTGGAGATAACGTTAAGCTTGTCGGCAACTTTTGCGCCGCCAAGGATAGCTACGAACGGGCGAACCGGATTTTCTACAGCGTTGCCGAGGAAATCGATCTCTTTCTGCATCAGATATCCGACAACTGCGGTATCAACATACTGTGTAACACCAACGTTGGAGCAGTGTGCACGATGAGCGGTTCCGAAAGCATCGTTTACGAATACATCGCAAAGGGAAGCAAGCTCTTTGGAGAAAGCTTCGCCGTTCTTGGTCTCTTCTGCACGATAACGGGTGTTCTCAAGAAGAACGATATCGCCGTCTTTCATAGCCTCAACAGCAGCTTTTGCGTTCGGGCCGACTACCTCGGGATCAGCCGCAAATTTAACTTCCTGTCCGAGCAGTTCGGAAAGGCGTGCAGCAACAGGAGCAAGAGAAAGCTCGGGTTTCGGCTCTCCTTTCGGTTTGCCAAGGTGTGAGCAGAGGATGATCTTTCCGCCGTCGTTCACCAGTTTTTTGATGGTCGGAAGAGCTGCAACCAGGCGGTTCTCATCAGTGATCTTGCCGTCTTTAAGCGGTACGTTAAAGTCGCAGCGAACAAGTACTTTCTGTCCCTTTACGTTGATGTCATCAACAGATTTTTTGTTAAGTCCCATTGTAAATCTCCTTTTAAATGGTGAAAGGGTCCGGTCCTTTGATCAGACCGGACCCCTCATTTGAGTCATTTTTTAAAGCAATTACTGTTCGATCAAGCGCCGATCAGTTTGCCAAAGTGCTTGATGGTACGAACCATCTGGCAGGTGTAAGAATTCTCGTTGTCATACCAGGAAACTACCTGAACCTCAGAAGTTCCGTTGCCAAGCGGCAGAACCATTGTCTGGGTAGCATCGAACAGAGAACCATAGCTCATGCCTACGATATCGCTGGAAACGATCTCATCGGTGTTGTATCCGAAGGACTCGTTGGAAGCAGCTTTCATAGCAGCATTGATCTCGTCCTTTGTCGGCTCGCCTTCAACAACTGCGGTAAGGATGGTGGTAGAACCGGTCGGGGTCGGAACACGCTGTGCTGCGCCGATCAGTTTGCCTGCAAGTTCCGGAATAACAAGGCCGATAGCTTTTGCAGCGCCGGTGCTGTTCGGAACGATGTTGATAGCAGCTGCACGGGATCTTCTCAGATCACCTTTTCTCTGCGGTCCGTCAAGTGTCATCTGATCGCCTGTGTAAGCGTGGATTGTGCACATGATACCGGATTTGATCGGAGCAAAATCGTTAAGAGCCTTAGCCATCGGAGCAAGGCAGTTTGTGGTGCAGGATGCAGCAGAGATGATCTGATCATCAGCTGTAAGCTTGTCATGGTTTACATTGTAAACGATTGTCGGAAGGTCATTTCCTGCCGGAGCGGAGATGATGACGTATTTAGCGCCTGCGTCGATATGAGCCTGAGCTTTTGCTTTGGAGGTATAGAATCCGGAGCACTCAAGAACAACGTCTACACCAAGCTCGCCCCACGGAGCGTTCTTTGCATCCGGGATTGCATAGATTTTGATCTCCTGGCCATCAACTGTGATGGAGTCTTCGCCTGCAGAAACGGTAGCAGCCTTAGCATATGTTCCCTGTGTGGAATCATATTTCAGAAGATGAGCAAGCATCTTCGGAGATGTAAGATCGTTGATAGCAACGATTTCGAAACCTTCTGCGCCGAACATCTGACGGAAAGCAAGACGACCGATACGACCAAATCCATTGATTGCAACTTTTACTGCCATTATGAATTCCTCCTGTAAAAAGTAGAAAATAAGGTTAATTGACGTTCCGTTAAAGGCGAACGTCGACCTAATGGTTATTGTAACGAATCCCCGGCGAAAATTCAAGTGCCAATTACACAAAAATAACATAAGAATACGGTCATATTGCTAAAAATGCTGTTGCTGATGCTTCACTGCTTGCAAAGTGCTCCCCTCTCCTGCTATAATCTTCACACTAAGCGCTTTTTGGTGGATTCTTTTGCATTCGTTTAAGAAAAGGAGAACTCTATGTCATTAACGAAAGCTATATTATCGGAAGCCGACCGGACTTTTACCGCTCGGTTTGAAAAGCACTACGATGAACTCAAGTGGCTCTACTGCGAACTCTACCAGGATGTGCCCGATCCCATGGAGCATCTGGTCTCCCTGGTGTCGGGAATGCACGCATATTATAATGAAAGAAAACCTTCACTGAAAGAATCCGACCTTCGCCGTGAAGCCGATCCGGACTGGTATAAACGAAACGACCTTTACGGCATGATGCTCTACGTCAACTGTTTTTCGGAAACTCTGAAGGGTCTGGAAGAAAAACTCGACTACATCTCCGAATGCAACGTCAATTATCTGCATCTGATGCCCCTTCTTGCTTCTCCCAAAGGAAGGAGCGACGGTGGATACGCAGTGGCCGATTTTCGTCAGGTTCAGCCCGACCTGGGCACGATGGATGACTTCTCCCGTGTCGCCGACAAATGTCACGAACGCGGCATCAACATTGCCCTCGACTTTGTGATGAACCACACCTCCGAGGATCACGAGTGGGCCAAAAGAGCACGCGCCGGCGAAAGAGAATATCAGGACCGCTATTTCTTCTTTGACACCTTCGACATTCCGGCAATGTACGAAAAAACGTGCCCTCAGGTGTTCCCGACCACCGCACCGGGCAACTTCACCTGGCTGGAGGATTGCCGCAAGCATGTCATGACGACCTTCTATCCGTACCAGTGGGACCTCAATTACCGCAATCCCGAAGTGCTGAACGAAATGGTCTTTAACATGCTGTACCTGGCCAACCGCGGCGTGGATATCATCCGTCTTGATGCGGTTCCGTACATCTGGAAGCAGCTGGGCACCAACTGCCGCAACCTGCCGCAGGTGCACACAATCGTCAGAATGATGCGTATTATCTGCGAGATCGTATGTCCGGGCGTGCTGATGCTGGGCGAAGTGGTCATGGCTCCCGACAAGGTGGCTCCCTATTTCGGTACACCGGAGAAGCCGGAGTGCCATATGTTGTACAATGTCACGACCATGGCGAGCACCTGGAACACTGTGGCAACCCGCGATGCCGGGCTTTTAAAGCGTCAGCTGGATATCCTGGCTTCACTGCCCCGCACTTACATTTTCCAGAATTATCTGCGCTGCCACGACGATATCGGCTGGGGGCTCGACTATGATTATCTCTCCGCTTTCGGTATAGAAGAAGGCGCGCATAAGAAATATCTGAACGATTACCTTACCGGAAAATGGCCGGATTCGTTCAGCCGTGGTGAGCTTTACAACGATGACCCGCGGCTCCGCGATGCCCGCCTCTGCGGAACGACCGCATCGCTTGTCGGTGTCGAGCGCTTTGGGTTCGAAGGAAACCGCGCCGGCGTTGACCGCGGCGTTACCTATGATATCACGCTGCACGCGTTCATGATGTCACAGTCCGGCATTCCCGTGCTCTACAGCGGTGACGAGATCGGCATGCTCAACGACTATTCCTATAAAAAAGACCCCGACAAGGCAGCTGATTCGCGCTACCTGCATCGAGGCGATTTCCGTTGGGATCTGGCCGAGAGACGCAATGAAGAAGGAACGGTCCAATACCGTCTCTTCCACGCGCTGGATAAGCTCGCACACATTCGCGCCGCCCACAGTGTATTCGAGGCCGAGGTGCCCTTCCGTACGCTGGATACCTGGGATCAGTCCACTCTCGCTCTGGTGCGCGAGAACGATGAGGAGAAGTTCATCGGCATCTACAACTTCAGTGAGTTTGACCGCGTGGCGTGGATCAACGAAGAAGACGGCATTTACACCGACCTGATCTCCGGCAGGGAGATGGAGGCACGCGGGGTGCAGATTCCCGCGTTTGGGTGTTATTGGTTGTTGAGGAAAAAATAAGAAAAGCGGGGGCGCGCCCCCGCTTTTTTCATCCTATCATTCCTTCAAACTTATAAGCATGTCCATTTCCATACTTCTTGGAGAACAGCACCGCCAGATCGCAGGACTTCTTTCCGGAACCGACAAAGTTCACCTTGTTGTAGCCCGCAAAGCCGGACGGCAGTTTCGCCTCGGCCTGCTGCAGTTCAAGGGAGGGCTGTGTGGTACCGGAAATGACCAGTACATTGCAGATGTTGGAAAGAACATCGCGTTTCGGCAGTGTCAGTGTATCCTTTGCGGGATCAAGAAGCACAACATTAACGACCTTCTTGCTCTCATCCGGATTAAGCAGCTGACCGGTGATATAATCCTCTGCCTTACAGATCTCCATATGATGGAAGAACAGCTTTTTATACCCGTTATGGATCGCAGAGACGGAATAGCCCGCTGCTCCCTCGGGATACTTAAAATCGCAGGATTTCTTTTTCATCTCCTGGAATCCGAGAACCGTGCCTGTCTCGTCATAGAAGGTGATCCTGAATGAGACGGATTTCTTCGGCTGTTCATTCTCCAATATTCTCAAATGATATGTGACACCGTTTTCGAGCTCAGGAAGCCCGGCACCTTCTGTTGATACCGAAGCGGATTTCCACTCGCGAATTACATCACCCGCAAACGATGTGAGGCTTTGTGCCATCATCAGGCCGTTATCCACCGGCGTAACACGCACATCTTTAGAATTGTTTTCCCCGGCGTCATTCCACCGAATCAGATATACCACATTATTCTCAGCCATATCCTCCACCTCATAATTCTTCATTAATATAAGAACATTATATAACGAGGTTCGACGAATTTCAACACAAATTTTAAATTTTTATTAAGAAATTATTTTGTTTCTTTTAAAGGATGAAACAGGGTACGGTTCCACATTAATGTTCTTCTATAAACCCCTTCACCCTCTCC
>CADCPK010000296.1 GCA_902803215.1 uncultured Lachnospiraceae bacterium | reverse complement strand
CGGGGGCATATAAGGGCGCAGCCCGGGGGTATATCAGTCTGTGAACTGTTGTGCCTGCCCGAAGAGACAAGCGACTTAGAATGACTTTGCCGCGAAGGCTCTCCTGAGCAGGCAATTTTAGTCATTCTTAGTCGATTGGCTCTGAGGAACAGCAGGCACCTGTTCACAGACTGATATACCCCCGGGCTGCGCCCTTATATGCCCCCGGGCTGCGGCCTGATGTCCGCCTCACGGTCCCCCGGCGACACCAATTACTTATCGCCGGTCCCCAAGGAAAAACAACGCCAACGTCCCGGGGCCCGAATGGGCCCCTATGACGGAACCTACATAATTTATAAGCACAGTTTTCAGCTTATACTTCTGCCCAATCCTCTCCGCCACAAACCTCGCATCATCCTCACAATCCCCATGACTGATAAAAATGGTATCACACTCCGGCTTATAGCTCCCAATCTTCTCCTCCATCAGATCCGTCAACTCGATCAGCGACTTCTTCCTGCCCCTAACCTTCCCGATATTGATCAGATGGCCCTCATCATCCACATGAAGGATCGGCTTAATATTAAGCATACTGCCCACGATAGCGGTAGTCCTCGAAACTCTCCCCCCACGATGCAGATGAAACAGATTATCCACCGTAAACAGATGAACCAGGTTAAGCTTATGGCTCTCAACCCACTCAGCCACTTCCTCGATCGACTTACCCTGCTGCTTCTGAAGCACCGCATAATGCACCAACAGCCCCTCACCAAGCGAAGCACAAAGAGAATCGATCACAATAAGCTTTCTCTCCGGATACTCCTCCCGCAGCTCATCCGCCGCGATCTTCATACTATTGTACGTCCCACTAAGACCCGAAGAAAAAGCGATATACAAAACATCAAGCCCCTGATCCAGATACTTCCTGTACAACTGCTTCCCCTGCTCAGGATTCACCTGCGCCGTCGTCGGCAAAGAACCGGCCCTCACCTTGCTGTAAAACTCGCTCTCCGGAAGAAAATCCGGATAATTGTAGCTCTTCCCGTCCATGGTATAACTCAGGTAGCAACAGCCGATCCCGTTCTCCTTCAAATAACTCTCGGGAAGATCCGCTGTATTGTCTGTTGCAATGATATACTCAGCCATTATTTTCCTCCTTCAGGCAGTTCTTTGCCCGGTTCTGCATCCAGAATCTCACACGCTTTCTCAAGCTGCAAATCCCGGCCCTCTTCTTCTTCAACAATAACATCCGGCTCGATACCCACATCATGGATATCATGCCCCTTCGGTGTATAATAATGTGACGTAGTAAGCTTCACCGCACTGCCGTCCGGATAAGCACGGATCGACTGCACGACCCCCTTCCCGTACGTAGTCGTCCCGACGACAGTACCGATCTCGTAATCCTTGACCGCCCCCGCAAAAATCTCGGAAGCACTGGCACTGTCCCCGTTCACCAGCACGGCAAGCGGAATACTTATCGGAGAATCGCCCTCGGAAAAGAATTCCTCCCGCTCCCCATGCTTATCCTCAGTATAAAAAATGATTCCCTCCGGAAGGATCTCCCGAAGAATATCACACACCACATCCACATAACCACCCGGATTGTCCCGCAGATCAACGACCAGACTCTTCATCCCATCGCTCTGCAGCTGCTCATAAGCATCCGTAAACTGATGATAAGTAACACTCTTAAACTCGGTGATCTGAATATATCCGATGTCGTCCTCGAGCATCTCCGAATAGACCGACGGAAGCTCAACGTTCGTAACCGGCACGGTGATCTCCAGCGTTTCCTGCTTCTCACCTTCACCGCGCAGCACCGTCATCTCAATACTGCCCTCAACCTTTTCTCTGATATGCGCAACTACCTCGGAAAGCTCCACTTCCGTCACATCAATGTCATCGACACGGGTAATGATATCCCCCGCAAGCAGCCCCGCTTCTTTTCCCGGTGCATTGTCGTAACACTCCACGATCAGGATGGTCCCGTCCTCCAGGCTCTGCATCAATATACCTATACCCGCGTAGCTGCCCTGAGAAGTCTCCTTCTCTTCGGTGTACTCTTCCGGCGTATAATAATAGGAATACTGATCACCCAGACCCTCGATCAGGCCCTTATAAACTCCCTGAGCCAGCTGTTCATCGTCCGTCTCATTCAGATAATACTCATCGATCAGATCTTCCAGAGACTCCAGTCTTGCCGCGTGCCCCGGTTCCGACATCACATAGCCCCTGCGCACGTGCTGCACATGGTTTACGGTGATGCCGAGCATTCCGCCCGCCGCTATCGCAAGAGCACCTGTAACAAAACCAAGCCAGTATTCTTTTCTCTGCATGTCACACCCTCAGATGCTTACGCACGGTCGTAAGACTGCCGATCAGACCCACACCGATACCAAGGGCCAGACCGATAGGTCCGAGCGTCCGGTAAATGACCGGTGCGGGGATAAAATCCACACTCAGAGACAGAACATTGTAAGTACGAAGAATGTATCCCGCAACCTCATTGTAGATGAAATAGAAAGCACCGAGCGGTATCGCCGCGCCTATCGCGCCAAGTATGATACCCTCGAGGAAGAACGGTGCCCGCACAAATCTGTCGGTAGCGCCGATATATTTCATGATCCCGATCTCTTCGCTTCTCACCGTAATACCTACGGAGACGGTATTGCTGATCAGGAAAGCAGAAATAAGCAGCAGCACAACGATGATTACCAGCGAGACATAGTACACGACGCTCCGCACAGAGTCGAGCGTCTCCGCCGCCTGCTCCGCCTGATTGACGTTTCGTACACCCTCCAGGCTTTCGATGTAAGCCACCAGCTCGGGCTGTTTTTCCAGGTTGTTAAGGCTCACCTGGAAGTTTGAGGAATTGACCAGCGGGTTGTCGTCCCTGAATCCATCGGCCGCCTCGGAATCATCCCCAAAATAAGTCTCTTTAAATTTTTCCCACGCCTCATCGCCGCTCTCGAACACGATATCCTCTACCTCGGGACGCGCTTTAATGAGTTCTCCGATCTCCTGCATACGTTCTTCCGGCAGGCCCTCATCGAAGAACACGGTGATCGGCACCTTCTCTTCGGCTTTTCTCGTAATATAATTCACGTTTGTCGTGATAGCATAAAAAATACTGAAAAGGAAAATACAGGCCGCCATCGTGAGAACCGAAGCCACAGAGAACATCCAGTTTCTGCGGATATTTTTGAATCCCTGCCTGAGGATATACCACCATGTACTAGGCCTCATGATATACACCCTCCTTCTCATCGCTGACGATCACGCCGTCTTTCATGGTGACGACTCGTTTGCGCATTGCATTAACAATATCCTTGTTGTGGGTTACCACAAGAACCGTCGTCCCCCGACTGTTGATCCTCTCCAGGATAGCCATGATCTCGTCAGAAGTCTGCGGGTCAAGATTTCCTGTAGGCTCATCCGCAAGGATGATGTCCGGCCGATTGACGAGCGCCCTCGCAATAGCCACCCTCTGCTGCTCACCGCCCGAAAGCTCATCGGGCAGCGATTTCATTTTATTCGAAAGACCTACCTCTTTAAGCACCTCGGGCACCATCCGGCGGATCGCACTCCCCGGTCTTCCGATGACGCGCTGCGCAAAGGCAACATTCTCATAGACATTTCTGTCCTTTAAGAGCCTGAAATCCTGGAAAACCACACCCAGCTTACGGCGGTATTTTGCCACCCTTCGATGCTTCATCACCTCAAGGCGTTCACCGCTCACGGTAATGTTTCCCGAAGTGGCGTTCAGCTCCTTCAGCAGCAGCTTGATGAGGGTAGATTTGCCCGATCCGCTGCTCCCTACCACAAAGACAAATTCTCCTTTGTCTATGTGGAGGTTTGCATGACTGAGTGCCGGTCTGCCTTCTCCGTAGGATTTTGTAACATCCACTAAGTCTATCATACATTCCTCCTGTTTTTATTAGACAAAAAAAATCCCGGAACCCCTGTTTTGCCAGGGTTTCCGGGGTTCAGGTAAGTAGCGAGAGGGGGACTTGAACCCTCGACACCACGGGTATGAACCGTGTGCTCTAGCCAGCTGAGCTATCTCGCCATGACTGCACATTATATAATGCAGGCAGGCCGAAAACCTCTGTTCCGTAACCTGCCTTGCTATTATATAATGCTAAATAAGACTTGTCAACACTTTTTTTCTCTTATGCATCAATTTTTTCAGAAATATAGGAAACCATCTTCTCTTTCGGAACCCCGAGCAGAAGTGAAAGCTCGGAATACAGATTGTCCTCAGCCAGCTTCATATACCTCTCATCCACTGCGGTGACCCTTTTACCGCTTTTCAGTCTTTTCCTCTTGCGGGAATAGATCGTCTTGATGATACGGAAAAGCTCGGTACCGTCGCATGTTCTCATGCACTCTTTGTATTTTTCTTCCCGCAGCTTTTCGTTATCGATACTCAGTTCCTCGATTTCGGGCAGAGAGTCGATCAGATTTTCCGCTTCTTCCTTCGTCATTACAGGTCGGAGCACTTGCTTCATGCCGTCCACAGGTGTATAGATGGTTCCGTCGCTTTTACCGTTCGGTGAAAGAACATAATAGAGGCGATCTCCCGGTACCCCCGGCATTTCCATCGTAGTTACGCCCTTTACGCGGCAGATTCCAACCCGGCCGTAAATCACATAATCTCCCGTTGCAAACATTTTTTCACACCTTTCATCTTCCGAAGCGTTATATAATTACATTCTCTCCCTTTAACTTACTCTTATTGTAACATGAATAAGGAAGATTTTCTAACGATTTCGGAGTCACTCTGTCAAGTTTGTGAAAAAAGCGCAAAACAATTCGGTTTTATGTTAAGAATTTAGCAAAAATACTCTACGCCGGACTCGAATATTTTGATATCCTGCTCGCCGTAAATGTTGATCGCCACGCCGTTGTCCCTTCTTTCCACGTGTGCCATCTTACCGAGGACACGTCCGTCCGGGCTTGTGATGCCTTCGATGCTGTAGTAGGAACCGTTGACGTTGCATTCCTCGTCGTTCAGGCGAAGTTCACCGTCCGGGCTTACATATCTTGTGGCGACCTGACCGTTCGCCAGAAGATCCCTGATCACGCTCTCAGAGGCGACAAAGCGGCCTTCTCCGTGAGACGCGGGGCTGCAGTATACATTTCCGAGGACTGCCTTTCTGAGCCACGGCGACTTGTCGCTGACGACCTGAGTGTAGACCATCCTTGAAACATGGCGGCCGATCGTGTTGTAGGTAAGTGTCGGAGAATTCTCGTTCTGTCCGCAGATCTTTCCGTAAGGAACCAGCCCCAGCTTGATGAGCGCCTGGAAGCCGTTGCAGATACCGAGAACCAGTCCGTCCCTCTCACTTAAGAGCTTCATGACCGCCTCTTCCATCTTTGCGTTGCGGAATGCGGTAGCAAAGAACTTGGCCGATCCGTCAGGCTCATCACCTGCGGAGAATCCGCCGGGGAACATGATCATCTGCGCATTATTGATCGATCTTTCAAATACATCGACGGAATCACGGATATCCTCGGCCGAAAGATTTCGGAACACCCTGACATCCACTTCTGCCCCTGCGCGTTCAAAAGCACGTGTGCTGTCATACTCGCAGTTGGTTCCCGGGAACACCGGAATAAACACTCTCGGCTTAGCGGCTTTTGTACGGCTCACGTAGACCTTTCCTGCGTGGTACAGCCCGTTTTCGATGCTGTCCGCGGGATCATTCGCTTTCAGATCATAGGCTTTTTCTTCCTGACGCTCCAGAGAATCTGTGCGGAACACCTTTTCGAGGGTTCCCTTCCATGCGCCGAGAGCCTCTTCGTGCGGAATCGAGACATTCGAATACTTGAACGAACTGTCCGCCGTGATCTCGCCGATCAAAGTATAGGTGAAGGAAAGCTCCGAAACCTTGCCGTCCGGAATTTCCATCACGATATCACCGAAGCCCGGAGCGAAGAAATCTCTGGGGTCCAGATTGTGCTCGATCTTAAATCCAAGGCCGTTGCCAAAGGCCATCTTGCTCACGGCCGCGGCAATTCCATGACGATCGAGTGCATATGCCGATACGATCTTTCCGGCCTTGATATCCGCGTGGATCTTTGCGTACTGATCGAGAAGCGCGTCATAGTCCGGCAGATCATACTCATTTTTCGGTACCCGGAACCACACGATCCGGTTTCCGGCTTTCTTGAATTCCGGAGTGATGATGTCGCCCAGCTTAGCCACATCCACAGCGAAGGACACCAGTGTCGGCGGAACATTGATCTCGTTGAATGTGCCGGACATACTGTCCTTGCCTCCGATCGAAGGCAGGCCGAATCCCAGCTGTGCGGAATATGCGCCGAGAAGCGCCGCTACCGGCTGACTCCAGGCGGAGGGATCCTCTGTCATTCTGCGGAAATATTCCTGGAAGGTAAAACGGATCTTTGACGCATCGCCGCCCGACGCCACTATGCGGGCAACCGACTCGGTGACCGCGTAGACTGCGCCGTGATACGGGCTCCAGCTCGAGAGGTACGGATCAAAGCCATAGCTCATCATGGTGACCGTTTCGGTATTTCCGTTCTGCACCGGAACCTTGGCGACCATCGTCTGCGTCTCGGTCAGCTGATATTTTCCGCCGTACGGCATAAGTGTGCTTGCCGCACCGATCGAGCTGTCGAACATCTCGACAAGGCCCTTCTGCGAGCAGACGTTCAGATCGGACAGCGTTTCCATCCATTTTGCTCTTACATCGGGAATGTCTTTTCTTTCTGTGAGAAGACTTCCCTCTCTCGCCGGGATATCCACATGCACAGCGGCCTCCTGATGAGCTCCGTTGGTATCCAGGAATGCCCTGTCGATATTGACGATCTCCTTGCCTCTCCAGACAAGCACCAGCCTCGGGCTCTCAGTCACGACGGCGACCGGAACCGCCTCAAGATTCTCCTCCGCCGCATAGGCGAGGAAAGTGTCTTTGTCTTTCGGATCGACCACGACAGCCATTCTCTCCTGAGATTCGGAGATGGCGATCTCTGTGCCGTCAAGGCCCTCGTATTTGCGCGGTACCTTGTCCAGGTCTACGCGGAGGCCCGGTGCAAGCTCGCCGATGGCCACAGAGACACCGCCGGCACCGAAGTCGTTGCATTTTTTGATGATCCGGCTCACTTCTTCGCGGCGGAACATCCTCTGGATCTTACGCTCGGTAGGTGCGTTACCTTTCTGTACCTCTGCACCGCACACCTCGATCGAAGCCTCGGTATGCACCTTGGAGGAACCTGTCGCACCGCCGATACCGTCGCGCCCTGTGCGGCCGCCCAATAGAATGATGATATCCCCGGGATCCGATGTCTCGCGGATCACGGCGCGGCGCGGCGCAGCGCCCATGACGGCACCGATCTCCATTCTTTTCGCCACATAGGACGGATGATAGATTTCTTTTACATAGCCGGTAGCCAGACCGATCTGGTTTCCGTAGGAGCTGTAGCCCCGGGCCGCTCCTCGCACCAGTTTTTTCTGCGGGAGCTTGCCCTTCAGGGTTTCCGAAACAGGTACGGTAGGATCTGCCGCCCCTGTCACGCGCATGGCCTGATACACATAAGTCCTTCCCGAAAGCGGATCGCGGATAGCACCGCCGAGGCATGTAGCCGCACCGCCGAAGGGCTCGATCTCGGTCGGATGATTGTGTGTCTCGTTCTTGAAGTTGATGAGCCACTCTTCTTCCTTCCCGTCGACATCTACGGGCACGACAATACTGCAGGCATTGATCTCGTCGGATTCCTCCTGATCATCAAGCTTGCCTTCGGATTTCAGCTTTTTCATCGCGAGGGTGGCAAGATCCATCAGGCACACAAACTTGTCGTCTCTGCCCTTGTACAGCACTTCGCGATCGCTCAGATACTGCTCGTAGGTATCGCGGATCGGCTGAAGATAATCGCCCTCCCCGAAGGTCACACGTGTGAGCTCGGTGGAAAACGTGGTATGGCGGCAGTGGTCGGACCAGTAAGTGTCCAGAACACGGATCTCTGTCACAGAGGGATCTCTCTTTTCTTCGTCCCTGAAATAGTTCTGAATATGCTGAAAATCGCGGAATGTCATGGCGAGATTCAGCGAGTCATATAGCGCCCGGAGCTCCGTCTCCTCCATCCCTGTAAATCCGTCAAAGATGCTGACATCGGCAGGCTCGTCAAAAACGGTAACGAGCGTCTCGGGCTTTTCGTATCCGGCCTCTCTCGAGTCGACCGGATTGATGCAATGGCTGCGGATGGCGGCGTATTCTTCGTCGGTGATGTCACCGCAGATCACGTAGGTCGTAGCAGAACGGATGATCGGAAGTGCATCCTCTCGAAGGAACTGAATGCACTGTACCGCAGAATCGGCTCTCTGATCGAACTGCCCGGGGAGATATTCGACGGAGAAAACTCTTGCTCCGTCCGGTACTTCAAAGCTTTCCAAATATAGGTCATCGACAGGCGGCTCCGAAAACACGGTGCGGCATGCTTTCTCAAAAAGGTCATCGTCCAGATTCTCTGCGTCGTAACGTATCAGCACTCGAACTGCAGATACATTACAGATTCCCAGGTAACTTTCGATCTCGTGCTTCAGTTCCTTTGCCTGCACTGCAAAAGCAGGCTTCTTCTCCACATATACCCGTCTGACACCGCTCATTCGCATTCTCCTTTCTCAGGCCGGCAGTACTGCGGCCGCTGCTGTGATGTACTCGTTGTTAACCTCGTGGAAATTGCCGCTGTCCGCTTTCTCTGCAAAGACAGGATCGACAGGCATCTTCCCGATCAGCGGGATGCCGTACTCTTCTACGATCTTCTCGATATGGCTTACGCCGAAAACAGGGATCTCCTTACCGCAGTCCGGACATTTGACATAGCTGTAGTTCTCGACCAGTCCGAGAACCGGGATGTTCATCATTCCCGCCATGTTGTAGGCTTTCTTCACGATCATCTGTACAAGATCCTGCGGTGAAGTCACGATAACGGTTCCGGAAAGAGGTATGGACTGGAATACCGTGAGCGGCACGTCTCCGGTTCCCGGAGGCATATCCACAAAGAGATAATCCAGGTCACCCCAGACCACGTCTGTCCAGAACTGTTTAACCATGCCTGCCAGGATGGGACCACGCCAGATCACCGGTGTATCCTCGGAGGGCAGAAGAAGGTTGACCGAGATCACCTTCACTCCGTTTTTGGTGATCCTGGGATAGATTCCATCCTCGGTTCCCATGGCGGATCCGGTAAGGCCGTACATTCTTGGAATGGAAGGACCGGTGATATCCGCATCCAGGATACCTACACTGTAGCCTTTCGATGCCATCAGATTTGCCAGGGAGCCTGTCACGAAGGACTTGCCTACTCCGCCTTTGCCGCTGACTACACCGATCACATGGCGTACGCTTGATTTTTCATTCAGTTTTTCGAGCATGCTCTGAGGGCCTTCTTTGCTTGGACATCCCTCACAGCTCGATTTGTCACATGTTGTGCTGCTGCATTCTTTAGCCATTATCTGTTTCCTCCTGTAACTGTTACTTTACGAACTGATCGATCGCTTTTTCCAGTTCTTTGATTGCCTGCTCATCGCCATGCTCTACTGCATCCACGATGCAGTGTTCGATATGATCCTGCAGAATGATCTTCCCGGTATTGTTGATCGCGGCTTTCACAGCCGAGAGCTGGATCAGGATCTCGGGACAGTCTCTGCCATCCTCAACCATGCGTTTTATCGATTCCAGGTGCCCAATGGCCCTTGAAAGCCGGTTGAGCACAGCCTTCGTTTGCGTATGAGAATGTGTGTGCCGGTGGCTGTGTTCCGTTTCCATGTTCGATGATCCTTTCTGCTTTAGTCAGTGCACTGTCCCGTTCGCTTCCAAAACAATGGTCGTGGCAGTGCACCGGTGCGATTCTCCTGACATTATAGATGCAAAGTAGTGTTTTGTCAAAATAAAGAAGGAGTATCCGCGTGCAGTTTTATCTGCCTTTGAATACTCCTTCTGAAAAAACATGACGATCAATGCGATCGGATATCGTCTTCTTCAAAAAAGCCGTCGTCGATCAGGACCTGATAGTTATCTTTGTCTATGATCTCCGCCTCACATGTGACAGCTTTTATCACCTTGACGCCATTGTCGTATTCCTCATAGTTTGACACTTCGAGGTCTTCGTCCTTCAGGCAGGTAATGACTGTCTCTGCACACTTCTGTGCAAGTTTTCGGTTATCTTTAAAAACGGCGGCGCGCACTCTGCCGGAAGCGATCTCCTGTATGACAGAGGCATGACTGTCTTCTGCGATCAGGTATCCGCCGCTTTCCCCTGCTTCTGCCCCCGGAAGCGCTGCGCCGGTCTCATGCGGCTGCAGGGAAGCTCCGGCTTTGGTCAGTGTCTCACCCCGCGTGCAGAGGATATCGGGTCCGTTTCCCTGATAGAGTTCGCGGATAACCTTTACAAATCCTTTGTCCGCAAGAGATCTCTGGTCTTTTACGACCGCGGCTCTGCTGTAGGTATCGCCATAGGAAAGCGAAGTGAGCACACCTGCATCGTAGTATTCCTGAAGACGTTCCAGCAGTCCGTTCAGCACGAACAGATCGTTTGTCCCTGCGGAATCGCCCATCAGATATTCGATGGTCTTCGGTTCCGGCACCTCATTCTCCTCAGGAATGGTAAGACTGTTATCGGCGATGATGCGCTCGGCCATGAGATGTCCCGTCTCGCGGCCGTCGAAGGTGACAAAATAGCTGATGTCCGGTGTGTCCATGATCAGCTCGTCATAATCAAAAACAGGGATCTTCGCATCGGACGCCTCCGAAAGTGCCTCGGACAGGCTGTAGGGATCCTGCGGTGCAACGATGATCGCCGAAGTGGTCTCTGCAAGTGCTGCTTCCCGGAGCTGCGATACCTGCGTATCCGCATCGCCCTCCGCGTAAAAAACCTCCGACGAATGTCCGGCTTCTTCAAGTTCGGTCTGCATGATCTCTGCGTCGGTCTTCCATCTTCTGTCTTCCGGATTTCCCGGAAGCAGGATGACTACCTGAGGAACAGGCTCTTCTTCAACCGGTTCCGGCTGCTCCGTTTTTTCTTCCTCGCCCTCCTCTGACGCTTCGATGATCTCACCGTTTCCTTCTTTTTCGGTCTCCTCACTCTCGGCCGCTGCCTTGGTCGCTTCATTTTTGCCGCATCCCGACAGGGAAAGCGAGACGGCCATAAATCCTGCAAGTCCGGTAAGGATGATCGCCGGTTTCTTCTTCATGTGACAATTTCCTTTCAGACGCGTACCTGCCGCACTGATAACGAAATGATCCCGGGCAGTCACAGACACGCGTTACTTTTCTGTCTTATAATCTTTGATCAGGCCTTTCAGGTACTCCCTGTATGCCTGCGCCGTCTTTTTGGGTTTCAGGATCCTGACATCGGTTCCCGCTGTCGTGATCCATCCGAAAAAGACCGCATCCTCATACAAAGGTGCCGTTACAAGATAATACCAGTCATCTCTTCGCCTGACCTCCGCCTTGTCGCCAAAAAATGAGAGGGCCAGCTTCCTTCCCTTTTCGGTGCAAAGCAGTTTCATCTGTTTTTTGCGATCGCCCTTGCCCGCCTTCATCCACGAAGAAGTGTCCGGTTCTTCCGTACTCTCTTCATTGCCGGGAGCGATCGTTTCTTCTGTTATAGTCTCCTCGGGAGCCTCAGCATTGCTCTCTGCCGGAGCTGTCTCCGCCGAAAGCGAAGCAGCTGATCCGGGCATCCGGATCTCCGGACCGGTAAATCCGGCCAGATAATATCCGGACGGTTTTTCCCGCCTGTATCTGATATCCATGCCGAAAAAGCGCAGAACATCCATATCATCATAGATGCTTTTGCGCTCGGCTCTTATACCCTTTTCCAAGAGGGTATCCAGTATCATCTGCATAGATATAGTATGGTTCTCCCCGGACTCATACAACATCTGCTGCAAAAAAAGGATCTTAGCCTTCTGATTGTTGTACTTTGCCATTTTTATACCCCTTATCTCCGGAAAAAAGAAGGTGTCAAAAGCCCCTCCGCTTTCGGCACCTCCGTATTATTTATTATGCAGGTACAAACTCATCTTTGGACACACCGCAAATCGGACATGTCCAATCGTCCGGAAGGTCCTCAAATGCTGTACCCGGCGCAATACCGTTATCGGGATCGCCTACAGCGGGATCGTACTCATAACCGCATGGTTCACAAACATATTTCTGCATACATAATCTCCTTTCCTCAGTTCCTCTGAACTGTTTTCTCCCCTTCTTGCAATTGTCGTTCTGTGTATCTATTTAACAGCTTGTTCTGTATTTAACAGTAACATAATTATACATTTCGTAAACCGTGTTTGCAAGCCTTTTCGGAATTAATATTTTTGTTTTATATTTCCGGCGTTAAGCCTGCTTTTTTACAAACCGGTCATACACATACCGGTTTGCTTCTTTCTCCTCTTTATCGGGAAGTGCTTCGAGCCGGACATTTTTGCCGTATTTTTTCTGCAGTGCTCTCTCGATCAGCAGATCGGCAAGCGCGGGATTCTTGGGAAGAAGCGGGCCGTGAAGATAGGTTCCGATCACATTTTTGTACACTACCCCTTCGTACCCGGACTCTCCGTTGTTTCCTGATCCGTAAAGCACCTTGCCCAAAGGCTTATTCCCCCTGATGTCGGTCCTTCCGCCATGGTTTTCAAAGCCAACGATCGGCATGTCAAACAGATCGCTTTTCAGCACAACATTATTGATGAGCCTGCCCTCGCCCTGTTCTGTCGTCAGGTCGACCAGGCTCAGTCCCTTCATCTCTCCTTCAGAAGTCCGGTAATAATGTCCCAGAAGCTGATATCCGCCGCAGATGGCGATCACAACGCCGTCATTCTCCACATAGCGTTGGAAATCATCTCTGATCTCCTGGAGGCGCGTACATACGATCATCTGCTCCCTGTCGGAACCGCCTCCCAGCAGAACGATGTCCAGGTCGTTAAAATCGATCCTGTCATTCAGCTCATAAGCGATCGTCTCGGCCTCTATACCGCGCCATTCGCACCGTTTCATCAGGCACTGAATGTTGCCGCGGTCACCGTACAGATTGAGCAGGTCGGGGTAAAGATGTCCTATCGTAATCTTCATCATTTTTCCTCCTCAAGTCTCTTCATGATGTTCCGCGTACTGAAAAGCGCAGTGTAGTTGACCAGAACATAAAGATTCTTCACACCGTCTTCCACCCGGCGCCTCACGGCCGTCTCCACGTCAGGTACGAGATCGGCGGGTATATCCACGTATTTCATACGAAGCCGCATATCCTGACACCTGATGCCGCTGACGGTGATCGAGCGGATACTGCTGTCCCCGAAAAGGTCAAAATCCACATCCCACAGCCACGAAATATCGCGCCCGTCCTGCGCATTGTCGTTGATCACGATAATGATATCCTTGGGTGAAGGATCCTGCATCACTGCGGAAATATTCTGGTTGAAACCGGCGGGATTCTTTGCCAGATTCAGAATGGCCTTTGTCCCCCGGATCGTAAACTGCTCCATACGCCCGTTTTCGGGATTGTAGCCGTTCAGCATTTCCTGAAAATGATCCGCGCCGCATCCGGCCGTGCGGAGCGCAGCGTAGGCTGCCAGGATATTGTACACATTGTAGAATCCCTTATAGTTGGCGCGGAATGTTTTTCCTTCGACCGAGAAAGAAATATCTTCTCCGATTTTTACATCATACGCATCATAATCCGGGGCAGGTCTGTGAAAGCCGCAGCCCGGGCAGGAGTAATCTCCCAGCTGGCTGTAATGATAAAAACGATATTGCAGTCGTTCACCGCATTTTTTGCAGAATCTGCCTTCTCTTATCTCGTTTGCGGCGCTCTTTACGACCTGCCGGCTTATGCCGTAGGTCACAAACCGGCTTCCCGAATCCTCTGCCAGATACTCGGAGAGCGCATCATCGGCATTGATGATCAGCTTCATTTTGGGAACTTTTCTGATCATCTCTTCCAGGATATTCATGGTGATATCGATCTCGCCGTATCTGTCAAGCTGATCTCGGAAGAGGTTTGTCATGACCATATAATTCGGTCTGATCGCGGGGAACACATACTTTGTCGAAGCTTCGTCCACCTCGATCACCGCGTAATCCGCATCAAGCTTCCCGTTAAGCCCGGCGCCGAGCGCGAAAGCCGCCGCCACGCCGTTGAGCATATTCGATCCGGTGTGATTGCACACGACCTTGAACCCTTCTGCTTCCAGTGCCGAGCAGAGCATATTGTTTGTCGTTGTCTTTCCGTTCGTTCCGCAGGTCACAAATATCTCTTTTCGCACCTGCTTTGACAGTTCTTTCAGCAGATTCGGACATATTTTAAGAGCGACCTGCCCGGCAAGAGTCACTCCCTGTCTTCCTGTCAGCCTGCAAAAAAAGCCGGTAACCTTTGCCGCCCATACGGCAGCCGTACATCTGATACTCATATAAGTCAAACCTGTCCTTCAAAAACTCAAAAGCAGCCGGACAAAACGCTTGCTGCCTGCCGGCTGCCGACAGTCCGCTTTGCGGACGGTAAAAAGCGCTGCAAATCAGAAATTCTGATCTGCAGCGCTAAAGTTACAGTTTGCTTATGAAAACCTTATACCAGCTCGATCAGGACTTCCATAGCGCCATCGCCTTTACGCTGGCCGATCTTGACGATACGGGTGTATCCGCCGTTACGGTTAGCATATTTCGGAGCGATCTCACTGAACATCTTGTCAACCATGTCGACCTGTTTGGTGTTTTTCTTTCTTCCTGCACCTTTTTCCGGTACTTCTTTGATCGGATAGAACACCTTCAGCATCTGACGGCGAGCATGAAGTCTGCTCGGAGAATCTTTCTTGATCTCTTTCTGTACTTCATCATAAACCGTCTGTTTCTTGCCGTTCACGACTTCTTTGACTCTCTTGCCTTCAGCATTTTTACGCGGAACCTTTGCGGTTACGGTAACAGTCTCAAAGTTGTCTCTTTCACGAACAGCGCTTGCAATAAGAGACTCGGCGATCTTGCGAACTTCCTTAGCCTTTGCTTCGGTAGTTCTGATCTTGCCTCTGTAAAGAAGCATGGTGACCTGGTTTCTCAGAAGTGCTTTTCTCTGATCGGATGTTCTGCTTAATTTTCTGTATTTTGCCATTTTGTTTTCCTCCATCTGTGGAACAGGGGAGCACGCTTGTTCGGTCTTACTGCCCCCTTGTCTGGCATCCACCTTTTATTTTGCTGTGCCGGAGCTCCGGCACTTAATGATTACTCTTCTGTCGGCTGGAGCTGAAGCCCAAGTTCTTTCAGCTTGGCCAGGACTTCTTCGAGCGACTTGCGTCCGAGGTTACGAACCTTCATCATATCATCTGAAGTCTTGCTGCAAAGCTCCTCTACCGTATTGATTCCTGCCCTCTTCAGGCAGTTATAAGAACGAACAGAAAGCTCGAGTTCATCAATGCTCATCTCGAGAACTTTCTCTTTCTCATCGTCCTCTTTCTCGATCATGATCTCCGCGTTCTTTGCGTTCTCGGAGAGATCGATAAACAGGCTGAGATGTTCGCTCAGCACCTTTGCGGAAAGGCTGACAGCTTCGTCCGGATCGATCGTACCGTTTGTGTACACATCCAGAGTCAGTTTATCATAGTCTGTCACCTGTCCGACACGGGTATTCTCAACGATCATGTTCACTCTGTCGACCGGTGTGTATATCGCATCAACAGCGAGTGCCCCGATCGGCATATCATCGGTTTTTCCTTTATCTGCGCTTACATAGCCGCGGCCCTTGGTGATGGTGATTTCCATCGCAAGACGACAGTCCTTACCGCCGTTAAGTGTGGCGATAACCTGGTCCTTATTGATGATCTCGATATCCTGATCGGCCTGAATGTCCGCTGCAGTGACAACACCTTTGCCTTCGCACTCGATATATGCGATCTTTGGCTCATTGTCGCTGCTGCTGTTGCGGATAGCCAGACTCTTAAGGTTCATGATGATCTCGGTGACATCTTCCTTCACGCCCGGAATGGAGCTGAATTCATGAAGTACACCGTCGATCTTGACCTGGCTGACTGCGGCGCCCGGCAGTGAAGACAGCATGATTCTTCTGAGAGAGTTGCCCAGAGTAGTGCCATATCCTCTTTCCAGAGGCTCGACCACGAACCGTCCGAACTTTTTGTCCTCGGATATTTCCGTTATTTCGATCTTCGGTTTATTGAAATCGAACACTATATATTCCCTCCTGTACAGGTAATACAACGATTGAAGGGGGTCTCCCGTTATGCAGCCATGCTGTTCAGCGGATTATTTGGAGTACAACTCGACGATAAGCATCTCGTCAACCGGAACATCGATGTCTTCTCTTCTCGGAAGCTCTTTGACTGTTCCTTTAAGATTTTCCTGATCTGCATCGAGCCACTGCGGTACGGATCTTCCGCCTGTCACTTCGAGGATCTGTTTGTATCTCTCGGAGCTCTTTGCTTTTTCTTTGATTTCGATCTCGTCGCCTGCTTTTACAAGATAGGACGGGATGTTAACGATATGGCCGTTAACGGTCACATGTCTGTGGTCAACGATCTGGCGTGCTTCTCTTCTGGTGCGTGCAAAGCCGAGGCGGAAGATGACGTTGTCGAGTCTGCTCTCGAGCATGATCATCATGTTCTCACCGGTCTGGCCCTGCATACGGTCCGCTTTCTTGTAGTAGTTGCGGAACGGTTTTTCCAGTACGCCGTAGATGAATTTTGCTTTCTGTTTTTCTTTCAGCTGTGTACCATACTCGGAAACCTTG
>CADCPK010000295.1 GCA_902803215.1 uncultured Lachnospiraceae bacterium | reverse complement strand
GGAACCGGTATCGGCTGCTTCCTTGCCCTGCGGGTTTTGTGCGAAGAACTCAAAGTTCCCCATGTAATCGAAAATATAGAATTCCTTTTTGTCCTGACCGGGACCAAACAGGTCCTCGCAGAGACGGGTGCCGCGTCCGAACATCTGCCAGAATTTCGTCTTAGAGAATACCTGCTTGTAGAAGACAAGGTTGACCACTTCCGGCACGTCAATACCGGTATCCAACATATCCACAGAAATTGCGATCTGAGGCATCTTATTCGGGTCTTTGAAATCTTCCAGCAGTTTCGAGTTGTATTTGACCTGATTGTCGATCACCCGTGCAAACTCTCCGCCGTACTGCGGAAACAGCGCGTTAAACTGTTGCTCGATAAACAGCGCATGGTTGTGCCTCCGGGCAAAGATGATGGTCTTCCCCAGCTTGTCACCGCCCTCGACCTTCAGGCCTTTTTCCATCAGCTCGGACAAAATACGCCGGGTGGTATCCTTGTTGAAGTAGATGGTGTCGATATCCGATCCGCTGATGAAATCCGGAACCTCGTCGTCATCATCAAAGGCATCTTCGAGTTGCGCACGCTGTTCCGGAGTCAACTCCTCATATTGGAGGCCGGACGTGGGGATCTGATACAACTTCTCAATGCAGTGATAGTCCACGAGATACTTCTCGTCTCTGGCCTTTTCGTACTCATAGGCATAGGTTGGCATATTGTCCTGCAGGTCGAAGAACTCATAGGTGTTGTGACCGACCTCGTCCTTCGGGGTAGCGGTAAGGCCAACCAGCAGCGCATCAAAGTAATCAAAAATAGCGCGGTACTTCTTGAAGATGCTGCGGTGGGCTTCATCAATAATGATCAGGTCGAAATGGCCGGGAGTAAAGAGCTTCTGGCCGTCATCGGTGGTTTCATCATTGATGGCGTTCATGATGGTAGGATACGTGGAGAAGATCGCACGATCCGTAGGTTTGTCATCACCGCGCTCCAGCAGGTTGCAGGTGGACAGGTTTGGCATGTGTTTCACAAATTCCTTCTTCGCCTGCCGCACCAGCTCCACCCGGTCAGCAAGGAACAGAATATTCGTGATCCAACGATGGTCCTGCAAAACATCTACGAGAGAAATTGCTGTTCGGGTCTTCCCGGTGCCGGTCGCCATGACTAAAAGAGCCTTGCGCTTCTTGTTGGAATAATCCTCACAGATACGCTGGATGGCCATCTTCTGATAGTAGCGATTTGTGATCGCCGGGTTTATATTCAGCTGACGGAAGGGTTTCTGCAGAGTCCTCCGGTCCATAAGGCGCTGCAAATCCTGTTTGGAAAAGACCGAGTACACCTTCCGGGCAGCATAGTTGCCGTAATCCCACAGCCATGTCGTATAGCCGTTGGTATAGAAGATAAACGGCATCTGACCAGTCATTTCATTGAGGCAGCGGGCATACTCATACGCTTGCTGCTTACCGACTTCCGGATCGACCGTGGTACGCTTTGCCTCCACGACAGCAATGGGCTTGTTGTTATCGCCATACAGCACATAGTCCACACTTCCGGTCCCAGACGGATTCGGCATACCAACGACGGGAACCTCCACGATGCAGTCCCGATCAAAGACCCAGCCCATGGCTTTGATATCAAGGTCGATGATACTCTTGCGCGTTTCGGCCTCGGTCTTTTCGCTGGCGGTGTAATGCCTTTTTTCCTGATTCTGCTTACGCATCTGCTCAAGCGAATCACGGAGCTTTTTCATTTCCTCCGCCATCGCCTCACGCTCTTTTGTCTGATCGTCCAGTTCTCTCTGGAGACGCTCAAACTCAGAAGCAGAGATTTTCTGCTTGTTGTCCTCTGCCAGAAGGGTTTCATCAAAGACCCTCTCCTCGTAGGAGGGGCCGTAGCAGTAATCGATAAACAGTACAAAATCAAATAGGTTTGCCAGAGAGAGGGTGGCCTCCTTGTATGTGACCTGCGTGCTGGTGTGCGCGGAGAAATTCCCCAGCTTGATGATATACTTCAACCGGTCCAGAATATGCTCGTCGATGGAGTCGAGGAAGGACTGGTTATATACCAACGCCGAGAAATTATCCTTGTACGGCAGCGTCAGGCTGCTGTCAACGGAATACAGCCACTTGACTGCCAGCTCTGCGCTTTTTCGTACTCCAAGAGCGCAGAGTGCGGGACTGACAGAGATGGATTTCTCCGCCTCTATACAAGAATCAGAGAACGCGCTGAACTGCGCTTCATTTTTCAAGAAGTCAAAGTTCGTCATAACTGTTGATCTCCTTTGTATTATTGTTTCATATTGTCATCGTTCGTCGTTTCGATTTTCATCCAAAGTATTCTTGCATCAAGGCAGCTTTCAATTCCTCAGCCTTTTTAATACATGCAGTGGCTGCTGTTTTTGATTTTCCGATTGCCTCCACAAAAGAGACAAACTTCTGTTGCTGGTTAATAGGCGGCTTATATACTCTTGTGGTCTTTATTTTAGAAAGCAGCAAGTTTGGCTGAGCAGAAGAACTCTCTACCCAATAAAGCTTAGGATTTACTTCGTAAATGTACTTCAGGAATAACGGAAGCATCTCCTCTGGCCGCACTTTCAATAAAGCCACACTCTTTTGCAGAAGAGTATGAGTGGTAAGATCGCTCACTGCGATTGCTGATTTCCCGATGGTAGCACCGGTATTGACTATTACAAAATCGCCTTTTTCAAGGTTGCATCTCCTATAGTCTTTTTCAAAATCAGTAAATGTAATCTCCGGGGCAGTATCATAGTGAATCTCATCGTCAAATATTTCTCTGGCACCGACGTAATAGTACCCCGATCCTTCCTCTTTCTCACAACCACCGTGTTTTCCATCTGTTATTTTTCTGCAAATGCTCTGAAGCTCGACAATATCATAGCCGAATGGGTTATCCTCTATAGTACCAAACATCTCTAAGAACCGTGATTTGATGGTGGCTTCAAGTGTTTCCTGAATCTCACGGCAGCGGTTAATGGCTCTGTCAATCGCATCCAAACGATCGGCAATAGATTGCTGATCCTCTATTGGAGGCAGACTGATTTTGATTTTTTTCAGTCCAGCATTTGTTATTGCTTTTTGTGTTGCCCCAGAGCAATTTCTGTCCTTGCTTCTTAAGAAGCCTTCTCCTGAAACAATGTGATATAGACATCTGCCACTAAGCACATCGGCCTTTGCTCTTACAGCACAAAAACCTGTTGAAAACAAATGGTTCTGGGTTTTCCCATCGACAACCAGTGTCTTTTTCGTGGCTTGCATTTTTGCAAACAGCACGTCCCCAATATCAGCAGTCAGATTTGCACGAGAGGGTCTGTTCTCAAAGGTAACTATTTCAGTCTGTCCATAATCTATATGATCAGTCTGAAGAGCACCGGTGCTTACATAGACCTTTTCGCCGTCGAATGGAGATGGCGCTTTACCTACAATATCAACGCAGTCCAAGAATCCACATTCAATCATATCAACCCCTCCAGTTCTTCCAGAGTATCACCAAGAGCTTGATACAAATCTGAAAGTTCCTGCATAAGATCCGCAGACGGTGGATACTCCTTGGCCTCATAATCGATCTGCTTGTACTTGTTAATCGACAGGTCATACTCCTTATCGATAATTTCTTGAACAGGAACCAAAAAACTCTGCTCATTCCGCTGGCGATTTACTTCGTTTTCAAGGTGGTGGAATCGCGCTACAATATCGCTTATGTCACCACCATTAGTTCCAAGATCCTCGCGCTTGTCATCAAGACTGAGGCCATCTGATTTCATGTCATAAAACCAGACGTTATCCGTTCCTCCTGTTCCTGTTTTTGTGAATATCAGAACAGCAGTAGATACACCTGCATAAGGTTTAAATACACCAGAAGGCATAGAGATAACCGCACGTAGCATATTTTTCTCAATCAGTTCTTTGCGGATATCTTTATGTGCCTTAGACATTCCAAAGAGAACGCCCTCAGGGACGATACAAGCACATCTTCCGCCTGCATCCAGCATGCGAAGGAATAACGCAAGAAAGAGAAGCTCAGTTTTCTTTGTCTTTGTCACAGATGTAAGATTGGGGGCTACTGCATCATAATCCAAAGACCCAGTAAAGGGTGGATTTGCGAGAACCATAGTGTATTTATCTGTATCCGTGTTATCCTTAGACAAGGAATCATTGAAACGGATATCAGCGTTATCCATTCCATGTAAAACCGTGTTCATCGCTGTGATACGGAGCATAGTCTGGTCGGTGTCGTAACCGGTGAACATCTTGTTTTGATAGTGCTCACGTGCCTTTTTATCCAAACGCATTTTCTCCTTATTATGTTCACGGACGTACTGTCCGGCCAGAACAAGGAAGCCGCCAGTCCCGCAGGC
>CADCPK010000294.1 GCA_902803215.1 uncultured Lachnospiraceae bacterium | reverse complement strand
TTTTCAGGATCATTTTGAAGAATTATACAGCGAAATCAAAAGAGGCTGTGAAGCCTGAGATTATCAATCTCATTTTTTCACAGCCCCATTGGCCCAATTTCAGTAGATATAGCACCCTTTCCGCCCCGCCTTCTTCACCCGATAAAGCGCGGTATCCGCGTCTTTAAAGATATCGCCTTCGGGATTCTCGCGGTCGGAGAAGGCCACGCCCACGCTCAGGGACACGGGCGGAAGGCCGTCTTTTGGGTTTTGAAGGATGTCGTTGGCGTGGTTCACTTTGTTCTCGACAAGCTGGCGCATGGAGCTGTTCACACGCGTCATCACCACGGCGAATTCATCACCGCCGATACGGCAGACGATGTCGACGGAGCGGAAGCTGTTCTTGAGGATCTCTGCCACCCGCTTCAGCACTTTGTCGCCCACGCCGTGGCCGTATTTATCGTTCACGGTCTTAAAGTAGTCCACGTCGATCAAGATCAGCGCGATGTGCTCGGTATCGGTACCCTCCATCCAGAGGTCGTAAGCCCCGCGGTTGAAGAGCCCGGTGAGGGGATCGTGCGAGGCCTCGTGGGCCAGGCGCTCACTCGCTTCTTTGTTTTCCTCAAGAATCGTGTTGTATGTCTGTGTGACAAACCGGAGCTCTCTCACGCCTTTAGGTTCTACGAGCTTCTGATCCTGCATTTTCTCCACCATATCCGTGAGTGGTTTACGGATCATCATTGTGATCATGATGAGCAGCGCCATAACGATCACCAGGAAGATAACCGTCGTGATCGTCTGTAAATTCACCATCACCGCGAGCTGCGCCGACGCCTGCTCCAGGTCTTTGCTGGAAGAGTGGATCAGAGACTGCGTGCAGAGATTTACATTCTCACGGATGCGGTCCTTATAATGCATGTAGTTGTTATCGAATACCAGGGACTGTGCTCTGGCTTTCTTATCTTCTTTTGAAAGCTCAAGCTCCTCGTCAGAGAGCGTGACCTGCCGGATCTCTTCAGGTATATCCTCCTGCAGATAGTCTCCCGCCTCGACCATAAGCCTCATGGCCTCGTCTTCCACGTTGATCAGCTCATTCGAAAGTGCGAGCGCCGTGTTCAGGTTTTCGAGTGCTCCTTTTTCGCTTCCTTCAAGCAGGTTTTCGAGATTATCGACTGCCTTGTCTCTCCGTCTGGTCTTATTGACTTCCTCAAAGAAGTCATTGATATACCGAATCTCACCCGTCACCACAAAACACCGCACCCGGTCAGTCAGATAATCAGACGCTGACTCCAGATCTGAAGCGGAAAGCTGAGCCTCAAGATACCGGTCGCTCGCTCTTTTCATACGCTGATATCCGTGTGTAACCGAGATATTCATGATCATGAGCGCTGTTGCCAGAACGATCGAGATGATTGCAAAGAACAGCGAAGCAGTCTTAAGGTGGATGCCGCCCGTGTCGCTGTGCACATGGGAAGAAGACTCATTTTTCTTCGCCTGTTCCTCTTTTTTCTGCACCTCGCGTCTGGCATCCTCTCTGGTGCGGCTTTCATACATCGCGGTCAGCTGTTCTACAGGCCGGTCATCAAGATTCGATGTCTCCTCAAAAAGCTGATCCGCTTCGGATTTCTCCGTGTGCTGCTGCCTGATAAAGTCGGCTTCTTTCTTCTGCAGAATAAAGGCTTCAAAATCGGATGCCGGCACCGGTTTGGAGAAAAAGTAGCCCTGAACCATGTCACAGCCCAGCGACCTGAGCGCTCTCAGCTGATCTTCGGACTCCACCCCCTCGGCGATCACGGGCACGGAAAGGTATTCCGCAATACCGATGATGACCTCCAGCATGTGCGTGTTGCCGCCTTTGCTGAACGCGTTGCGGATGAACTGCATATCCAGCTTGAGCGCATCGATCGGCAGTGACGAGATCATATGGAGCGAAGAATATCCCGTTCCAAAGTCGTCCATCTCGATGCGGAAGCCCAGCTCCTGAAGATTTTCGACCATACGTATGATCTGCGCGGAGTCGCACGTATAGGCGGACTCGGTGATCTCGAGAAGAAAATCCTCTCCCGTAAGGCCGTATTTTTCGACGATACCCTGCAGTTTTTGGGGCAGATTCGGGTCAAAAAGGTCGACTCTCGATACATTGACCGATACCGGAACCGAGCAGTCAAAACGATCCTTCCATTCTCTGATCTGCCTGGCTGTTTCTTCCCACACATAGCGGTCCAGTCTTTGCACCAGACCGTTATCCTCAAACAGCGGAATGAAATCCGCGGGGCTGATCATGCCCAGCCTTGGATGAACCCACCTGACCAGTGCCTCTGCGCTTGCCAGCACCGGCACCTCGGGGACCACGCTGAATTTAGGCTGGAAATAAACCTGAAACTGCTTCTCTTCGATGGCAGTGGGGAACTCAACGATCAGCTGCTCTGCGTACAGCTGCTTCTGATGAAATTTTTCATCGTAAAAGCTGATATTTTTTGTGTACTTTCCTTTAATCGTATCCGCAGCCATCTTGGCCCGGTCAAAGCGAAGATCCATATCTACGCTTTTATCGACCATGGGGTACACACCCATGCGGAGCCTGATCCTGTTCTGCCCGGTGTCGATCTCTTCAAGAGCTGCTACTATTGTCCCCATCAGGTCCTCGTAGTTTTCCCGATGCGGAATGTACAGCATAAACGTATCGGCCTGCCTGCGGCACGCAAGTCCCCGGGCTTCATCCGCCAGAACCCCGAGCCTGACGCCCAGTTTTGCCAGGACATCGTTGCCGTAATTCTTTCCATAACGTTCATTGATGATATGGAAATGACTGATATCCAAAAGTACCGCATCCATTGGCGCTTCGGGATCCAGGCGGTCCATCTGCTGCGCGTATCTGTAGAAAAACTCTTTATTATAAAGGCCGGTAAGCGAATCGCGCTCGGTGGACTCGATAGTGTCCTTGTCTTCCATGAGCTCGATCGTACGCTGTATACGTGCTTTGATCACGCCCGGAGCCGGATAGGGCTTGGGGATAAAGTCGATCGCGCCCAGCTTGAGGCTCTCGATCTCGGTATCCTTCTCCCCCGTCATCACGATAAACGGAATCCTTGCGTAGCGCGGATCGGCCTTGGCTTTTTTGAGCACTTCGAGGCCGGAAATGACGGGCATAAGCACATCGAGCAGGACCAGAGAAACCGTATCCTGATGCCTGTCGATCATCTCCATGGTCTCGGCACCGTCGCACGCGAAAACGATCTCGTACCGATCTCTCAGCATTTCCCCGAGGATCTCGCGGTTGATCATCTCATCATCCGCGATCAGGATCTGCCGTTTTCCCTTTGCCGGCGTGAATTTTTCATAGCTGTTCGTCATTCTGCCGCTTCCTTTCATCCTTCCTTATGATTGGCAAAAACGATTGAACTTCTTATTATTCTTTCCCAATATTTCCGCTGGACATGCCTGCGATCGCATCTTCAAGCGGAAGCCAGTCGAGGGCCTCTTTGATATGTGTGTCCCAGAAATCCCACTCATGATTACCCGGTGCTTCGACATAGTGCACGGGCACATTGTTTTCACGAAGGAAAGATACAAATTCCCGGTTTTTGGCAAGCAGAAAATCGTCCGACCCGCATGCCATAAAGATGTCGGGGATCGCCTTCTTCTGCTCAAGATGCTGCCTGATCAGCACATACGGATTTTTGTCGGACGCTATGGCCGCTTCCAGATCCTGCCCGAAGACCGCTTTTTTGTACTCCTGACGGTCCGACGGGAATGTAGGATTCGGATTGACGACGAGCAGGGATTCATCAACCAGAAAAGCGGAGGAAAGTGCGACGATCGCCCCAAAGGTGTCGGAATATTTGAGGCCGTTCCGCATGGCTCCGTAGCCGCCCATCGAAAGGCCGCCGATGTAGGTATCCTCTCTCTTATGAGAAAGCGGGAAGGTCTTTCGGGTAAACTCTACCAGTTCACGTCCGATGAATTCGCCGTAATGGTTGCCCGGGTCCGGCTGGTCAATATAGAACATATTCTCGCCGGAGGGCATTACAACGCACAGGTCCTTCTCCGCGGCCCACCTGGCAATGCGGGTGCCGTAAAGCCAGTCGGTGTCATCCCCCAAAATGCCGTGGAGCAGGTAAAGGGTCTTGTACGGTTTTCCGGGCTCTCTCCTCGGCATATCTCCAAAATACACTTTATCCGTCGGAAGAATGACCGTCAGCGGAACAGTCCTTCCGAGGGTTTCTGCCATAAAACTGATTCTGAATATAGCCATATTTATACTCCTCTCTCCAACTACATTCTATTCCAATTGTCATTATAATCCAAAATCCGGATAATTAAAAGTCATTCTTTCGTTTTATTGCATAACATTGTATGATATAATGAAATGGACTATATGGAGCAGAGAGGATAAGAGATTGAAGAATAATGATAAAACCAACGTGATGAGGGTTCTCGACAGCAAAAAAATCGCTTACACGGCACATACTTACGAGCAGGATCCTACGATGACCGGTGCGGAGATCGCACAGATTCTCGGGGAGGATGCGGACAAGGTCTTTAAGACGCTGGTGACGCAGGCAAAATCCGGACAGTATTATGTTTTTGTCGTTCCGGTAAAAGAAGAGCTGGATCTCAAGAAGGCCGCAAAGGCTTCGGGGGAAAAAGCGATCGGCATGATCAAACAGAAGGATCTTCTTCCCCTCACCGGATACGTGCACGGCGGATGCTCGCCTGTGGGGATGAAGAAACAGTTTCCGACATTCATCCACGAATCCGCGCAGGATCTGGACAAAATCTTTGTGAGCGCGGGGAAGCTTGGCCGGCAGATCGAACTGTCTCCGCAGGACCTGGCAAAAGTATCCCGCGGTACATTTGCCGATATTATTGTGTAACTGCGGACATCCGATATTTAGGGACAGAGTCATCATTCTGATGAGGAGTTGAAAATATGCGTAAAAACAGAACGGCGATCATCTCGATCACCGGCGGTCTCGTCATCGCCCTGATCCTGGTGTTCGGAACATTATGGATGGGGCAAAGTGCCCGAAGGGATACCGATAATGCTGTCCACACGGTCAGCTATCTCTATCTGGATGAGCTGGCGGGAAGGCGTGAGCAGGTCGTATCGGAAAACCTGCAGGATCGTATCAAGGATATGCAGACGGCGCTGGACCTGCTCACCCCCACGGATCTTGAGAACAAGGAACACCTCGAGACCTACCAGTCGAATATGAAGGCACTTTTCACGCTTCAGCGTTTTGCCTTTGTGGATACGAACGGCCTGATCTATTCTTCTTCGGGCTATCATCATGACATCGACGACTATCCTTTTGACTACCGGACGATCGAAGAGCCGGAGATTTCGATCAAAGACCCCGATACGGCCGAGAAAAAAGTGATCATCGCGATGCCGGTCGATATACCGTTCGAAGGCGAGACTCTTTCCGTGTGCTTTATGGAGATCGACATGGATGACATGCTCCTGGGCGTTTCCATGCAGTCGCAGAAAAATGGCGCGACCTTCTGCAATATCTACACCCGGAACGGCGTTGCGCTCAGCGATACCGTCCTCGGAGGCCTTGCCGTGGAGGACAACCTCCTGGAGGCCATGAAGGTTGCGGAGTTTGAAAAGGGCTATTCCTACGAGAGTTTTATTACCGAATTTACATCGGGCACGCGCGGCATAGCCGGCTTTACCTACAATGGCATTCAGGAAAGCCTGAGCTATGTTCCCGTCGAGGGGACCGACTGGGTGCTGACCTACCTGGTCAGAGAAAGCGTGATCAGCGATCAGATCGGAACGATCTCGGACGGCATCCTCAAACGGAGCATCATACAGTCTATCCTGACGGTAGCCGCGCTGCTGATCATGTTCAGCCTGATCATCTCACAGATCAGGGCCAACTCACGGCTTGTTCTTGAAAAAGAAACGTCGGATGCGGCCAACCGCGTCAAGCAGGAGGAACTCGAGCAACGTCTTCGTCTGCAGGAGAAGCTGGTCGAAGAGACAAAGCAGCGGGAGCGGCAGGACCAGCTGATCACCGCATTGTCGTCGGATTACCGGGCTGTGTATTATCTGGATCTTGATACGGACGAAGGCATCTGCTACCAGGCTCACACCGATCTGGATGGGCAAGGTCTCAGCAGCGGGCAGCATTTTCCTTATCTGAAAACAGTCACCGATTATGCAAATACGTACGTCACAGACAACTGCAGAGAAGAGTTTTTGCGTTTTGTGCAGCCCGAGGCTCTTCGCGAAGGGCTGAAGAACAGTCCGGTCGTTTCTTATACTTATACTGTAATGCGGCACGGCGTGGAATCGTACGAGATGGTTCGCTTTGCGGGAGTCCGCCATATGGAAGACAGGGCTGACGGGCAGATCCACAATCTGGGAGCATGCTTCACCGACGTCGATCAGGAGATCCGCAAGAGTCTGGCGCAGCAGCAGGCGCTCAGCGACGCTCTGGCCACCGCGGAGCAGGCGAACATGGCCAAGACCGCTTTTCTCTCCAACATGAGCCATGAGATCCGCACCCCGATGAACGCGATCATCGGACTGGATACCGTGGCGCTGAACGACCCGGAAACGCCGCCTAAGACGCGCGAGTATCTGAAGAAGATCGGCAGCTCCGCCGAGCATCTGCTGGGGCTGATCAATGATATCCTGGATATGTCCCGCATCGAATCCGGGCGGATGACGCTGAAAAATGAAGAGTTTTCGTTCTCGGATCTGATCGAGGCGATCAATACCATGTTCAACAGTCAGTGCCGGGAGAATCATCTGGAATATCACTGCCATATAAAAGGCGAGGTGGATGATTACTACATCGGCGATAACATGAAGCTGAGGCAGATTCTGATCAATATCCTGGGGAATGCGGTCAAGTTTACGCCTGAGGGCGGCAAGGTTTCGCTGGATATCGAACGAATTGCGCGATACGAAGGGCTTTCTACCCTCCGGTTTATCATATCCGATACCGGTATCGGCATGAGCGAGGAATTCCTGCCGCATATTTTTGATACCTTTGCGCAGGAGAATTCGTCGGCAAACAACAAATTCGGGAGCTCCGGCCTGGGCTTGGCGATCACCCGGAGTCTGGTGGAAATGATGAACGGAACCATTCAGGTCGCGAGTACCAAGGGCGAGGGTTCGGTCTTCACCGTCACGGTCACGCTGACCGATTCTACAAGGCCGGGCGGCGATAAGGCAGCAGGTACGTTTCATCCCGAAGAAATGTGCGTGCTGATCGTAGACGATGATCCGATCGCCTGCGAGCATGCCAAACTGGTGCTCGAGAAGGCGGGTTTCTCTTCGGAGCAGGCTTCTTCGGGCGAAAAAGCCGTCGAGATGGTCAGGCTGCGTCATGCACGCCGTAATCCTTACAACCTGATCCTTATGGACTGGCAGATGCCGGGCATGGACGGGGTGGAGGCCACCAGACAGATCCGCGAGATCGTCGGAACCGCCTCGGCCATCATCATCCTGACCGCCTACAGCTGGGATGACATCCTGGAAGAGGCCGTCAGCGCAGGCGTGGACAGCTTTCTTCCCAAACCGCTCTTTGCGACGGCGATCATACAGGAATTTAAATCCGCGCTGGAGAAACGCTCAGCCAACGCAGACGAAACCGTGGTCAAAGCAGACCTTGAGGGCCGCCGGATACTGCTGGCCGAGGATATGCAGGTGAACGCGGAGATCATGATCATGGTTCTGGAGATGAGGGGAATGGTCACAGATCATGCCGAGAACGGCCGAATTGCGGTAGAGAAGTTTACCTCGCATCCCGAAGGCTACTACGATGCCGTGCTGATGGATATGCGCATGCCCGAAATGGACGGCCTCGAAGCCACCCGTCAGATCCGTAAATCCGGCCGCGCCGACGCTACGACGATTCCGATCATTGCGCTCACCGCGAATGCTTTCGATGAGGATGTGCAGCGGAGTCTTCAGGCGGGGCTGAACGCGCATCTGTCCAAACCGGTGGAGGCGGAGGCGTTGTTTGAGACGTTGGAGACTTTGATTAAGGATTGAATGGAACACGGGGACGGTTCGAGACCACCGGGCCAATGGGTCACTGAGAAACGTCCCCATTGGCCCGGTGGTCTCGA
>CADCPK010000293.1 GCA_902803215.1 uncultured Lachnospiraceae bacterium | reverse complement strand
TCCGTTTGCATGGATGATCCTTACGGCGCTGAAGACTAATCAGGAATCCATCTCGGTCAATCCGTTCTATATTTTCCCGCACAATGGGTGGCATTGGGAAAACTTCGGAACCGTCTGGAAGAGCTACAACTTTATCGTTCTTTATAAGAATACGCTGCTGATGATCTTCTTCCGCGTTGTTTGCGCGGTTCTTACCGCTACAATGGCAGGATATGCGTTCGGCCGTCTGAATTTCCCGGGAAAGAAAGTTCTGTTCTCCTTGGTCCTGATCCAGATGATGGTTCCGGCACAGATCTTCATCATCCCGCAGTACCTGATGGTATCCAAGATGGGAATGCTGAACACGCAGTTCGGTCTTGTGTTCCCGGGTATCGTCACCGCATTCGGTACTTATCTGCTGAAGACAGGTTATGAGGGCCTTCCCAAAGACCTGGAAGAAGCGGCGAACATCGACGGCTGTAATGTAGGACAGAGATTCCTTCGTATCATGATGCCTCTTACACAGAGCTCCATGGTTTCTCTGGGTATCTTTACCGCAGTGTTCGCTTTCAAAGACCTGATGTGGCCTATGATCGTTTGTACTAACGCAAACACCACAACACTTTCGGCCGGCCTCGCCAAGATGCAGGGCCAGTACGGTTCGGAATATCCGACCATGATGGCTGCAGCTACACTGGCAGTTCTGCCGATGGTTATCATTTACGTTATTTTCCAGAAACAGTTCGTCGAAGGTATTGCTACCTCCGGTGGTAAGCTGTAATTGGGGGAGTGACAAATATTTATGGGCCGGAGGTCTCTTGGAGACTTCCGGCTTTTCCGGTTAAAAGTGTAATTTCTATTATATTGAGATAGCAGGCAGGGAAACTTGAAACTTTGTTTTCTGAGAAAGTTTCCTGAGAAAAAGGGATGAAGCAGGGGGGCTGCTTCGTCGAATGGAGATGAAAACATGGGGCAGAGAGAAAGCAGTATTTCTGAAAGACTGAGAAAATGGTTCGAATCCGAGAAGCTTAAGATCGGTGGGCTGACTCCGGGAAAGAAGGCACAGTACATATTGGAATACTATTGGCTGTGGATCATCGGCATTCTTTCTGCTGTGATAATACCTGTATACATATTGTGGCACGCGGCATTTGCGATAAAGGATTACTGGTTTTACGGGATGTTCGCGAATACGAGAGTGAACGGCGGAAACGAGTCCGATCTCTGGTATGACTTTGTGGAATACGGGGGGTTCAATACCAAAGAGAAGAAAGTGGAGATGAATTCTTCCTCTTTCTTTGACCCGTCGGTCAGCGGGGGGACCAATAACAGTTATTTTCAGGCCTATGTGGCTCTTACCGAGGCCGGTGACCTGGATGTGGTGACGCTGGGCCGTGAGGGGCTCGAAGCGCTCGGCAGCAGCGGAAGGCTGATGGACCTTTCGACTCCGGAAGCTGAGGCGCTCCGCGAAAAATATGAAGACCGCTTTGTGTACAGTCTCCCCAACGATGAGGAGTACAGCACAGAGCCGGTGCCCGTAGGCATCGATGTGTCGGACAGTCTGCTGGTGACGAAGTATCATCTGTATGAGGGCGACTGTGTGCTGGGGATCAGTGCTTATAGTGAGAGGGTTGAGGCGGCGGAGTTGTTTTTGGAGTTTATACTGTGAAAAATATGAAACAAGGGACGGTTTCTCGTTTCAATCCTGCGTGAAACGAGGAGCCGGCAGAGGCACAGGGCCTTTTCGATTCAGAAGGCTTTACCGCTAAAAAAGCCGGCTTCCGTGCAGAGAAAGCCAACGCAGGTGAGTATGTGATCAATGTTGTCGACCAGGACGGCAATCCTGTAGAGGGCGTTATGGCTAACCTTTGATATGTAAGAATCAGTAAGTCCCCGGACCTTGTCTATGACGGGAGGGGACTTACTTTTTTATCCCGGAAGCGGATCGTGAATGTCCGCCCTGATAAAGACTAAGAAAGAAAATATACTTTCCAAGAAGATTATTTGGAAGTATAATAAATAACATAGAATCAGTTAACGGCAAGCAGCGCAGCGGATTGCCTGTTAACATTGACTCGCAGCAAACAAGTGGATCAGATCTAAGGCCTCTTTGACAATCACAGCACCGTGTTTTTCAGACAGGATAGGAAGAGAAGATGAAGAAAAGCAAAATTTACCTTTGGATTCAGGCGGCGCTTGTGGCAGCGATCGTGATCATGCTTTCGGTGTCCGCCATCCGGATCTACAGCGAGGGAAGCGAACGCAAGAAAGAAGACGCGCTGGCGCAGATCTACACCCGTGATATCGCGGCCGAGGCTCTTGCACCGGTGATCCCTCTTGCCGCGGTTTCGCTCTGTATGACCGCAGGGGGACTTCTCCTGGGTATCCGGGACGAGAATGAGAAGAAACCGGTGAAGTCCGTTAAGAACACACCTGTGAAAGCGGACGATGCCAAAAAAGTGAAGACAGTCAGAATTGTACTGCTGTCGGCAGCCGGGCTGTTTATCATCCTGGGGCTGTTTAACGGCAGCGCGAACGATGTTTTAGTCAAAGCAATCAATATATGTACAGAGTGTATCGGCCTTGGATAAATTAAAGATTAATTGGAAACGCCCCACGACAAGGAGGCTGGCGCAGCTGTACAGTGCGCTTCTGTACAATGCGCATTTAAAAGGATTTATTACCGGCGAGATTTATACCGGCAAAGCAAAATATGCATGTGTTCCGGGTTTTAACTGTTATTCCTGCCCGGGTGCTACAGGCGCATGTCCTCTGGGATCGCTGCAGAATGCGATGGCTTCTCTGGGACATAAGGCGGGATGGTATATCTGGGGCATCCTGCTTCTGTTCGGCATTACGCTCGGACGTACGATCTGCGGATGGTTCTGCCCGCTGGGAATGCTGCAGGAGCTTCTCCATAAGATCCCGACACCGAAGATCAAAAAGAGCAATTTTACCAGGATCCTTTCTTATCTGAAATATGTGTTCCTGGCAGTGATGGTTCTGGCCATTCCGATGTGGTACGGATTTAAGCATGACATGCCGTATCCGGCATTCTGCAAGTATATCTGCCCGGCAGGTACAGAGGAAGGCGCGATCGGCCTGCTTTCAAACCAGAAGAATATAGGCCTGTTCGGTATGCTGGGCGAATTTTTCACCCGTAAATTTGTCATTTTGATGCTGATCATTCTGGCATGTGTGTTTGTTTACCGCAGCTTCTGCCGTTTTATCTGCCCGCTCGGTGCTATCTATGGTCTGTTTAACAGATTCAGCATCGTGGGTGTCAAGGTGGACACTTCCAAGTGTAACAACTGTGGTGCCTGCGTGCGTACCTGTAAGATGGACGTAAAGCATGTGTGCGACCATGAGTGTATCAGCTGCGGACAGTGTATCAATGTGTGCCCGAAGAAGGCTATTTCGTTTAAGGCCGGCGGCTTTACCGTGATCGCGCCTAAGGGCGGAATTCCGGGAGAGGCTCCCGAGGCAGCGGCGAAGAGGATCAAATTCCGCCGCACGCTGTGGGGTGTCGCACTTGCGGTGCTGGTGGGCGCGCTGGTGTGGTTCAACTTCCTGGATCCGGCGGTGAAGGGTAAAGAGACTGCTGCGCAGACGCAGACGACTACGGCGGAATCGCAGAATGAAGAGGCGGTTGATGGCGTGGTTAAGGATGCGGCGGAGGGTTCCGCGGCGACAGACTCCGCGGCGGCTTCCGCAACAACAGATTCCGCTGCCGGTGGAAGCGCCGCTGTGATTGGAAAGGAAGTAGGCAATCAGCTTCCTGACTTTACCATAAAGACGACCGACGGCAAGGATTTCCATCTTGCAGATACCCGTGGGAAGGTCGTGTTTATCAACTGCTGGGCGACATACTGCGTGCCTTGCGTGCATGAGCTGCCGTTCTTCTGCGAGCTTTATGAGAAGCATAAGGATGATATCGAGATCCTGGCGGTGCATACGCCGGATGTGACCGATGATCCGAAAGAATATCTTGCAGATAAAGGCTGGAATATACCGTTTGCAGTCGATACCGACAGAAAGATGTGGGATGTGGTAGGTGCCGGAACGACGCTTCCGCAGACGATCGTGCTAAACCGTAAGGGTGAGGTCGTCTATAATCAGATAGGGTCGGTGACGCCGGAGACGTTGGAGGCACTTTACAAGAAGGCGAACGAGGGGTGAGACCCTCGCAAGACAGGGGACGGTTCTTTGTCTTTGGTTTTTCAAGACAGAGAACCGCCTGTTGTCATGTTCGGCCTTGGATGCAGAGTGAGTGGCAAAGGAAATCAAGAAAAATGAGATTTCGTATGCCGCCGGAATAACGGAAGCATGGTGGAACGAGGAACCGTCCCCTGTTCCACAAAAGGTATAGCTATATGAAGAAAAAGATTTGGGGTATTCTAGACAGAGACAGCAGTTTTGGGAGAGCTATGACGCTGGTCAGCATCATCATCGGGGCAAACATTATGTTTGCGATTTTTTCGCTTCCCGTAGTGACGATCGGACCGGCGCTTGCTGCTTTATTTCACGTGATGTTCAAGATGCTGAGAGGACACAGGGACCTGAACCCGATCAAGGAATTCTGGCTTGGGTTCAAAAGTAATTTTAAACAGGGGATCTTGTCCTCGCTGGTTTTTCTGGGTATTGCGCTGCTGCTCTATGTGGATATCCGGTTCTCAGGGCATATGGGTGGTGTGCTTACCTATTTTAAATATGCGCTCTATGCAATAGCGTTTGCTGCCGCAGCGCTTGCCGCTTATCTGTATCCGGTTATGGCCTGTTTTGCGGACACGTTGCCTCATCTCGCCAGGAATGCGGTTTTCTTCATGGCGCGAAACCCGCTGAAGATGTTCATCATTGTGGCGCTCGATGTGGTACCGCTGTTCCTCACCTACCTGGATGAGAGGATGATGCCCCTCTATGGGTTTATCTGGGTGACCTGCGGGTTTGCCTTAGTCGCTCTGATCGACGCAAAGCTGCTGCTCAATGACTTCGCTAAGTTTTTGCCGAAGGTGAATGAGTGGGGGGAGTTTGTGTCGGGGGATGAAGAGTAGAACGGAGAGGGCGGAGATGTCGCACAGGGGGACGGTCCTTTTGTGTTCGCGCCAAGGTGGGAGATGCACATAGTACCTCTCCCCTTGGAGCGCGAACACAAAAGGACCGTCCCCCTGTGTTTATGTGGCCGAAAAATAATTGAAAAAATAGCGTGGACGCGTGCTTCAACAGGCGTATGTATTAGTGGAACTGATGAAGAAGCATCAGTAAAACAAACAAAACAAAAAATTAAGACAATAAAATATATTAAAAATTATTTCGAATTTATGGAGGATAAAAAAATGAAAAAAGCAATTATCGCAGGACTTACACTTACAATGGCACTTTCTTTTGCAACAGCAGCTATGGCTGAAGAAAAAGCACAGTTTCCGCAGCCGGAATTCATGAGCGAACTCGATGAGATCGGTGTGGTTTATGCCGGCTCTCCGGAAGCAGGAACAAAAGTAGAGTTTAAGACAAAAGATCTGAACGGAAACGAAATCGACAGCGCATCACTGTTTGCCAAGGCAGACGTCACAATGTTCAACGTATGGCAGACACGCTGCATGCCGTGCATCGACGAGCTGCCCGAGCTGCAGAAACTTGCAGACGAGTATGCCGATAAGGGATGCCAGGTTGTTACTTACTGCTGCGATACCGTTGATGACAGCTCGATCAAATCAGCATCTGAGCTCACAAGCGATTTCAACTTTGTAACACTGACTCAGGATGACAGCGTTGACAAGGCTCTTCCGATCGAAGCAACACCGACCACCTACTTTGTAAACAAAGACGGTGTGGTCCTTGGCAAAGCAGTCGAAGCAGCACTTACCGAGTATTATGGAAAATTCCTTGATTTCTATCGCGAGAACAGCGGTGCAGAGGAAGTAAAAGAAGTAGCAAAAGCTACAGAAGCAAGGGGACTTTTCAAAGTAAAAGAGACAGCAGCAAATAACGATGGCTTCAGAGCAGAGAAAGCTAGTGCCGGCGCATACGAGATCAAAGTTGTTGACCAGAACGGCAATCCGGTAGAGGGTGTAATGGCAAACCTGTGCGACGACAGCATGTGCAACATGGTAAAATCTGACGACAAAGGTGTTATGACATTTAACGGCAAGCCGTATGCATATCACATCACAATCCTTAAAGTGCCGGAAGGCTACAGCTTTGACTCGAAAGAGGAGCTTCATACCGCTGATCAGCCCGGTACCATGACTATCACTATTAATAAAGACTGAAACGGGGGTCGGTTCCTCGTTCCAAAAAGGGCCTGCGAAGTTGATTCGCAGGTCCTTTTTTGCGCCTACAGGGGCGGATTGTGAGTCACTTTTTCAGTTATCTCGAACCGTCCCAAAAAACATCCAGGACGTATTAGCTTTTGAAGTGTCAAAATTGCTTGTGTCTATACTCGTTAACGACACACAACCTGCAAACATAAAGCTCATATCCGTTACATTATGCGTGTCGAAGGAGCTCAAGTCCAAGCTGGTCAAACCTTGACATTCTTCAAACATCCCGCTCATAGACGTTACATTATGCGTGTCGAAAGAGCTCAAGTCCAGACTGGTCAAACCTTGACATTCTTCAAACATCCATCCCATATTCGTTACATTCTGCGTGTTGAAAGAGCTCAAGTCCAGGCCGGTCAAACTTTGGCAATTAGAAAACATGGCGTACATATCCGTTACATTCTGCGTGTTGAAAGAGCTCAAGTCCAGGCTGGTCAAACTCTGGCACGCATTAAACATACAGCCCATATCTGTTACATTCTGCGTGTCGAAAGAGTCCAAGTTTAGTCCGGTCAAACTTTTGCATATAAAAAACATCGAGCTCATATTCGTTACATTCTGCGTGTCGAAAGAGTTCAAGTTCAGGCTGATCAAACTCTGGCAACCATCAAACATCCATCCCATATCCGCCACATTCTGCGTGTTGAAACAGCTCAAATCCAGACTGGTCAAACCCTGACATTCATAAAACATCATATTCATATCCGTTACATTTTGTGTGTCGAAAGAGCTCAAGTTCAAGCTGGTCAAACTATTGCAATTAGAAAACATGGAGTGCATATCTGTTACATTCTGCGTGTCGAATGAGCTCAAATCCAGACTGGTCAAACTATTGCAATTATAAAACATCGAGCTCATACCTGTTACATTCTGTGTGTCGAATGAGCTCAAGTCCAGGCTGGTTAAACTTTCACAATGCTCAAACATCCTGCTCATATACGTTACATTCTGCGTGTCAAGCCAATTCAAATCAGCTTTTCGCAAATTAGTATAATATGCAAATAAATCGGATGAATACTTCGGGGCACTTACGCCTCCTTCTCCGGCGATCGTCAGTGCTTTTCCTCTTGGTATTTCGGTCACCCATGCAAGCACGCTTCCGTCACCCGCTTCTGAAACATCCCAGGCTGTTGAGGGGACATTTGTCAGGCTTTTCCCAATTTTCACCTCTGTGATTTCACTGCGCAGGATCTTGCTTCCAAGAACGGTTGCCGTATATGCTTCGATTCCATATACAAAACTTTCGCTTTTCATCCTCGGAGGGCCTGCAGGTACCGGAGTTGCTGTTGGTTGCGGTGTTGGTGTATTTGTAGCTGTCGGTTGCGGTGTTGGTGTGTTTGTAGCTGTTGGTTCGGGTGTCGGGGTATTTGTTGCCGTTGGTTCAGGTGTCGGAGTATTTTTTGCTGTGGGTTCAGGTGTCGGTGTATTTGTAGCTGTTGGTTCGGGTGTTGGTGTATTTGTAGCTGTCGGTTCGGGTGTCGGAGTATTTTTTGCTGTGGGTTCAGGTGTCGGAGTATTTTTTGCCGTCGGCAGCGGCGCAGGAGTCTCGTTTTTTTCTGACACAACCGCTTCGTTCCCTTCCGCTTCTTCCGCACTCTCATGCGCAGAACTCACAGCCGCCTCTTTCTCCGTTTTTTTGTCGTGGCCGGTGTTTCCAAAAAGCAGAAAGCCACCTAAGAATCCAACTGCCGCTATAATTGCAATTCCTGCGATTCTCTTCAATAAACCATTTTTCCCCTTGCTTTCCGGTCCGGGATCAGGTTTTGGAGGCTTTGGGGAAGAAGGCTTCACGGGTCTCCGTACCTTCCCCGCGTCCTGCTCCGCCTTCAAAAATGCTTGATGCAGCTCCTTCACCGACGGATACCTGTCGCTGCTTTTAAGCGCCATTCCCTTCAACAGCACTTTCTCGATTTCGACGGGGATGTCATCGGCATACTCGCTCGGACGTTTCAGCTCTTTCTTGGCAAACATCCTCAGGTCCGCGGATGCAGGAGCGTTTCCGGTCAGAAGATAGTACATGGTTGCGCAGAGGGCATATTCGTCCACGCGTCCGTCTTGCTCTCCGTTACGGCTGTATTGTTCCGCTGGGGCATACCCGGGCTTTAACATCACCGTAAGGCCTTCCTTCGGCTGGCGTGCGGAACCGAAATCCAGAAGGACAGGCTCACCGTTCTTTTTTCGCCGAATAATGTTCTCGGGACTGATATCGCGGTGAATCAAGCCCTGCTCATGGATATTCTCCAGAGCATCCATGATGGGGTACAGCCGGTGCAGCGCTTCTTTCCAGTTCAGCTTTCCCTTCTGTTTTACTTCTTCCGCGAGAGAAGTGCCGTCGATATACTCCATGATCATGTAGACGGTACCGTTCTCGAGGAAGGCATTATGTACCTGCATGACGTTCGGAATCTGTCCGAGTTTTGCTATCGTGCGGCTCTCTTGAAGAGCCTGATTGAGACCGCTTTGGTAGTCGGCTTCGGCCTCTGTATAAGCGCGGATAGTGATCCCATCACTGAACCGGTAGGCATTTCCGACCGGAAAATATTCTTTTATGGCCACTTTGCGTTCCAGGGTAATATCGAAGCCGATATAAGTAATACCGAATCCGCCGCGACCCAGGCTTTTTCCTACAATATACTGGTCTTTTAAGATCGTCTGCTCCAGAGCTGCATTTCCGTTCTCGCGATTGTGATTGTCCCAGCCGCATTTTTCGCATTCCGCATCGGGCGCGTCGACGGGCTCCATGCAGTTGAAGCATCTTTTTAGCCATTCCCGGTTATTGTTTGGCATAGTATGTGTCTCCCGTGATATTCATTTATATACTATTCAGCACTTTGTTTATATTTGGGGTTAATTAGAATGTATCTCTTTGAGCCACTTGTCTTTTTGAAGACAGTGGTTAGGAGCCTGCTAACTTTACCAAAAGGACCGTACCCGTGATTCATTGACCGCGGACCGTCTCAAAAACCATTTTGGCTGTACTAGCTTTTGAAGTGTCAAAACTGCTTGTGTCTATACTTGTCAGGGACTTACAATATGCAAACATAAAGCGCATATCCGTTACATTATGTGTGTCGAAAGAGCTCAAGTCCAGACTGGTTAAACCTTGGCATCCAGAAAACATATAGCTCATATCTGTTACATTCTGCGTGTCGAATGAGTTTAAGTCCAGGTTGGTCATACTTTGACACTCAAAAAACATATAGCTCATATTCATTGCATTCTGCGTGTCGAAGAATCTCAAGTCTAAGCTGGTCAAACTATGGCACTTATAAAACATGGCGTGCATATCCGTTACATTCTGCGTGTCGAAAGAACTCAAGTCCAGGCTGGTCAAACCTTGGCATTCAGAAAACATATAGCACATATCCGTTACATTCTGCGTGTCGAAGGATCTCAAGTTCAAGCTGGTCAAACTATGGCATTTATTAAACATGGCCTGCATATTTGTTACATAATGAGTGCTGAAAGAGCTCAAGTCCAGACCGGTCAAATCTTGGCATCCGGAAAACATATAGCGCATATCCGTTACATTCTGCGTGTCGAAAGAGCTCAAGTCCAGGCTGGTCAGACTTAAGCACTCCAAAAACATAAAGGACATATCCGTCACATTTTGCGTATCGAAAGAGCTCAAGTCTAGGCTGGTTAAACCTCGGCACTGATAAAACATCGAGTTCATATTCGTTACATATGACGTATCAAGCCCATTTAAATCAGCTTTTTGCAAATTAAAATAGCCTTTAAATAAATAGGATGAATCCTTCGGAGCAATGACACCCCCTTCTCCCGCAATCGTCAGTGTTTTTCCTCCTGATGTTTCGGTCACCCATGCAAGCACGCTTCCGTCACTCGCCTCCGAAACATCCCAAGCTGTTGAGGGTGCATTTGTCAGATTTTCTTCGATTTTTACCTCTGTGATTTCACTACGCAGGATTTCGCTTCCAAGAACGGTTGCATCATATCTGCTCTCGAAATCTACATTACAGTCACTCCTCATTCTCGGCGGCTCTGGAGGTATCGGAGTTGCTGTCGGTTCGGGTGTCGGGGTATTTGTTGCTGTCGGTTCGGGTGTCGGGGTATTTGTTGCTGTCGGTTCAGGTGTCGTGGTATTTGTCGCTGTCGGTTCAGGCGCGGGGGTATTTGTTGTCGTCGGCTGCGGTGCAGGAGTCTCGTCATTTTCCGGCTCTACCGCTTCGTTCCCTTCCGTTTCGTCCGCGCTACCCTGTGCAGAACTTGCATCTGCCTCTTGATCTACATTTTTGTTGCGGCCTGCATTTCCAAAAAATAGAAAGCCAATCAGGCATCCAACTGCCGCTGCAATTGCAATGGCGGCGATTTTCATAAGCAATCCGTTTTTCTTCCCGGTTTCCGGTACAGTTTCGGACTTTGGAGGCTTTTGGGGTTCTGGAGGTTTCGGAGCCGAAGGCTTCACGGGTTTCCGTGCTTTTCCCGCTTCCTGCTCCGCCTTCAATAAAGCATGATGCAGATCCTTCACCGATGGATACCTGTCGCTGCTGTTAAGCTCCATTCCCTTCAGCAGCACTTCCTCGATTTCGGCGGGGATGTCATCGGCATACTCGCTCGGACGTTTCAGATCTTTCTTGGAAAACATCCTCAAGTCCGCGGATGCCGGGGCGCTTCCGGTCAGAAGATAGTATATGGTTGCACAGAGGGCATATTCGTCCACGCGTCCGTCCTGAGCTCTATTTTGGCTGTACTGTTCCGCGGGGGCATAACTCGGCTTTAACATCACCGTAAGGCCTTCCTTCGGCTGGCGCGCGGAACCGAAATCCAGAAGGACAGGTTCTCCCGTCTCATTTCTCCGGATGATATTTTCGGGGCTGATATCGCGATGAATCATTCCCTTGGCATGGATTTTCTCCAGAGCATCCATGATCGGGTACAGTCTGTGCAGCGCATCTTTCCAGTTCAGCTTTCCGTTCTGCTTTACTTCATCCGCGAGAGAAATGCCGTCTATATATTCCATCACCATATAGACTGTGCCGTTCTCGAGAAAGACGTTATACACCTGCATAACGTTCGGGATTTGCCCGAGTTTCGCTATCGTGCGGCTTTCCTGAAGAGCCTGATTAAGACCGCTTTGGTA
>CADCPK010000292.1 GCA_902803215.1 uncultured Lachnospiraceae bacterium | reverse complement strand
GAAGCTGAATTCAGAAGGTTCATGAATGACGGAGAGACAAAGTAGACAGAGTATAGCGGCATTCGGCAGCAAGGTGAAAACCACCCCCGTGGAAAAGGATCACTTCCAATTCGATGCCGAAGTCTCGGTGAGCCCGACCTTCTTCTCCTGGATCTTTGAATTCGGGTGCATGATCAAAATTGTCGGCCCGGAGAATGTGAAGGAAGCGTTCCGGCAGCATGCGGAGAAAGCACTGCTCTGAGATAAAAGTTAGCTGGAGAACGATTCAATGGCAGTAAGAATACTATGGGATAAATATGAAACAGCACTCCTAATTGATGCTTGCGCTAAAATTATGGCAGGAGAAGAATCACGTAAAGATGCGATCAAAAGAGTATCGACGGCTTTGAGAAAAAGAGCAGTTGATAACGGTCTCGAAATCGATGATGTTTTTCGCAATGAAAGTGGAATTACGCTCCAGCTAGCAAATCTTCAGCAACTTATGGAAAAGCATTCCGACTTTCCAACGCGAAATAATTCTAAGCTGTTCAAAGAAATGGTCCAAATGTACAACACGGATAGAGAACAGTTCAACGGAATACTTGCAGCGGTGAAAGGGGAAGCGCAACAAGTGAAAGTGGAATCTCGGCCATTTCGGGAGTGGCTTTCCAATAATGAGAAGGCTAAGAAAGCAATATCTGAGCAAGATATTTGTGATACAGAAGCTTATGCTGCAAAAAAAGGTTGTATAAAACAGTCGATACAGGAGATCGAAACCTATTCCCAGCTTACCGTGTTGACAGAAATACTCAGAAATGACAGGCTTTTCCGTCTATTTCATAGTCGGCAGGTTCAGGGAATGAATCAAGTGTTGCATATGTATGCTGAATACCTGGAGAATGGTAAAAGCCCAGATCTTCAGCAGCAGAATGCTGAGCAACAGTATGTAGGTGTTGTAACGGATGAAGAACGCACGGAAACAGGACAAATAGCAGTACAAGATGTTAATAGCTCGAATGATAGAGTAATCCCTGAAAGAGAAGCCTCTGAGGAGGAATCACCTGCACACTTAGGTGATTCTCTCAATGAGAAAGAAAATGCCGACACCAGACATACCAATTTGATACTTGAAGAACCATCTCTTCCAGAATCCTATGTTGTTACATTATCAAATAATCTGGAATCTGCGGAAGTAAAGAAAACAGAATTGGATGAAGAAAATAGTGATCTGAGTGTGACCGTTGGGGATACAAATACAGATGATGAGACATTATCTGTTGGGCAAATACAAGACGAAACAGAACCGGTTTTTCAGCCGATCGCAGAGAGCAAAAATGAAGCAGATCGCGGAAATGATACAGCGCTGAGCAACAATCATACTGAATTCACTGCGTGGCTGAGAGAGAAAAATCATAGTGAATCTTTCATTAGCATGAGGCTTTTCTGTATAAATCGTCTGAGCGAGCTATCCTCTGAATATGGTGTGTCTAAACAGCCTTTTATTGAAGTAACAGATCCTGACCGAGTCGAACAAGAATGGAGATCGCTAAGTCAGATTCCGGCCTTCAAGTCGTGGATTAATAGTCATAGAGGGAAGTACAAAAACTCGATAAATGAATATCTGCAATTCCTGAAAGAACGCAAAAATACAGATCGTTTCGACGAGAATGTCGTATCATACATTTCGGATACTTCTGAAAGTCTTGCGCCAGCATTTGTTTCTCAGGAAGAGCTTGCCCCTACTGCTGAAACGGTAGAGGATGACCCCAAAAAAGCGGGAAACGATGGCAATGACGATCCTGCAAATGATAATGATAATCAAGCAGCTTTTATTGAGTGGCTTAGTCATGAAGAACTGACATCAACAAAAGCATCTTTGCGGGTTAATGCGATTAAAAGATTAAGTGAGCTTTTGCAAGAACATGATACATCATCGCGACCTTTCTTCGAGATTTCGAATTATAAAGAAATGGAGCAGAAGTGGAATAGACTTCTTCAAATACCCAAAACTCGCATCTGGGTGAAAAACCGCGGAGGAATTTATCGTATTTCGATGAATTATTATCTGCGTTTCCTGAAAGAACAGCATAGGACGGAGGAAAATGAAACACAAAACCGTGTAACAGAACATGAACTTCCGGCAGATGAAAGAAAGACCGAACCGACCGAACCGAACACGGATCTCACGAAGATTACCGACATTCGAGATCCACTTTTGGAAAAGCTATCAGAAAAGCACCTGGAATATTATGATCTGCGATTCAAAGGTGGATGTTTGTGGGTTGTTGGAGATTTAGAGCTGACGGAATATATGATTTCGCTTAACAAAGCGTTCTGTATTTCATTTAGATTCAAACCAGGCGGAGGAAATGCGACCTCTGGCCGTGATGCATGGTGGACATCGGATCAAATCTCATCGACTGCGGAAAAAACCTCGGAGCCGTCAAAGCAAATTAATATGGCTCATTCTGACGACAAGAAAACGATAGAGACGGAAAAAGACACAAGAGAACAAAACATCGTAGTAGCTAAAAATGCTGCCGCTGAACTGATTCTGTTTTCTAATTGGCTCAAGAAACAATCCATAACAGGCAAAATGCGCGATTCTATCATTGCAGCGGTGTCGAGGATTGATGTTTTGGCTCAAAATGCAGGTTTTGTGAATGAGTCTGTCTATGCCATAAGCGAGCATAAGATCCTTGAAGAATTATGGTCGAAGCTTTGTGCAGATGATGATTTTGAACAGTATCAGCAGCAGAATAGAATTGCACAGTTTGCGTTCAACAAATATGTCGAATACCGCTGGGAGAATAATCAAGTCCCCAATAATAAAGAGATCGCTGCAGAAAAGGAATCCGTCAAACAATATACGACAGTGGAAAAACGGGATAATCCGGACCAGGAGGAAAAGAAGAATAAAGAAGAGTTCTGGTTATGGTTACGTAATTCCCAAGGTTTGGCGGAGATGACATGCAATGGTTTGGTATCTGCGGTTTCCAGAACAAGCCTGTTTGGAACTAAAGATAGACTGATTCAGAAATCGCTTTTCACAGTCTGCTCTGCGGAAGAACTGAAAACACTCTGGACAATCATCCAAAAAAACCAACATTTTACAAGCTTTGATCGGCAAAACGGACATCGTTTTTCCAGAGCAATGGGGCGATATCTGGCCTTTTGGAAAGCACAAGAATACTTGAATGATGAAATCAGAACAGATGAAAAAAAGAATAATCATCTAGAAGAAGCAACTCTTAATGGCCGTATAGCTTCTGCAGTGTCCCTCAGTGCGACCAAGACGGATTTCATCAGATGGCTTATTGATAATGGCGGATCTTCAGATGCTCCATGGACTACACCGAGGGCGCTGGATAAAGTCAATGAACTTGCGGTTAGGCGTAAATATGTTACAGATTCTTTGTATGAGATCACAGATCCAATACAGCTGAGCCACATAAGAGAAAGAATAGAAGATGATCCGGGGTATGCTACACTGACTGAACGGGATAGTGCCGTAGACTACGCTTTACGGAGCTATTGTGATTTCAGAAATAGCATTAAAAGTCAACAAACAGAACATTCAGTTGATGAATCGGAAACGCTGCAGACTGGAAGGCAAGCTCAAGGGGAAAAAGAATATAAAGCGGAGTTTGAAGACTGGCTAAAACGTGCTGAAACCCCTTCGGGATCGATCATAGTATATACTGATGCGATAGAACGTATAGGTAACTACCTGCTTAAAAATGGAGATGTAAAGCAACATCTGTATACAATCACAGATGTGAATGAATTAGACAGGATTCGGTCACAATTGGCAGAAGATAAAAACTATGCCACCAGCGAACCTAATGTAAATTGTCATCTTGATCTATATGCATTCAAGAAATATATTTCTTTCCGAAAAAACGGGTTAGTCTGTGATGATAAGAATCCGCTTAAGGAAAGATTTGCAACTGTTCTTCTCAATAATTTTGAAAATGGATTCCGTCCTAAAAGTGTTATTGATAGGAACCGTTTCAAACAATATTACCAGGAGCAGTTTGGCGAAGAGCTCACTCTGAACGATGACGCGATTGTCAAAATGCTCAGAACAGTCGGAGCGGAACAGGATGACAGGATTTTTGGAAGAAGAGCGGATGAAGAAAGAAATCTCCTGAATGAACTCAAAGATGAGATCGCCAGTGCATTCCAGTCTGGTGCAAGTTGTGTCTATATCACCGCTTTGTATAATAGATTTCAGGAGCCGCTTGCGGAACAGTTACAGATCTACAGTGCTGAGGTGATGAAAGAACAGCTGATGAAGAACGCGAATGGTGCATTCCGTGCATCAAAGCATTACTTCTATTCACGCTTCAATGAACCCGATCCTGATAAAGATATTCTGAAAACAATGCGCCAATCCACAGTACCTATGAACTATGAGCAGATTCAAAAGATGCTATGGTTCATTCCCTTGGATGTTATTAAGCGAAGCCTGGTTATGAGTCCGGAAATTGTGAATGTTGCGCAGGAAACCTATTTTTATGCGGGAAATCTTCCGGTCAGTCCAATTGAATTAAACCAGTTAGCCGGAATCATCCACGAAGAACTGCTGCAAAGAAACTTTCTTACAGATACACAATTGAAGGGGATTATTCAGACGCGCTGCCCTTCGATTGCGATCAATACAGAGAACTTTACAACCTGGGGACTTCGCAATACCCTGGCCGTGCTACTGAAGACCCATTTTTCATTCCGCGGCCCGATCATCAGTGAGTTGGGGAAAGAGATTAACACAGCCGATGCGTTTGAAGAATTCTGCAGATCACAGGTCACATTGACCCTGGATGATCTAAAGAATTTTGCGAAGGAGATCAGTGGAAATGTAATCTACTGGGAGTCCGTCTATGAGGTTATGGTCCGCATCTCTCAGGACGAATTTGTGCAGAAAGATCAAATCAATTTTGATGTAGTGCAAACGGATCACGTTCTGGATGAACTGATTGAGAATGATTATCTGGCGCTAAAAGACTTTTCACTGTTTCTGTATTTCCCTGTTACAGATGTAAAATGGAATAACTATGTGTTGGAAAGTTATATCGGACAATATAGTCATGATTTCCAACTGCTGCATGCTAGTTATACCGCGTCAGGTACGTATGGTGCCATAGTCCGTAGAAACTCATCGATCACGAATTTCAATGAATTGGTTACGGATGTGCTTAGTAAGGCTGACACTTGGAGCAATGCGGACGAGGCGCTTGGATATCTCGTTAACAAGGGGTATCTGCAAAGACGAAGACTGGCAGATATAGAGAGCATCGTTACGGAAGCAAGATTGTTGCGGGAAAGCAGGTTAACAGAATGATGGTGTGCTTATGATGGATGAGAGAGAACTGGATCAGGCAACTTATAAGTTGGATTTGGAAAAATCACCTTCCTTATCTTTCATTGAACCGGTGTCTTTTCGTTTTTCCAGATGTCAGCCGCAGGCCATAGATTCATGGAAAGGACTCTATGGTGAAGTTCTCAAACACTTGTGTCAGAAGTTCTATGAGAGCGTGAAGGCTGCACTTCCAGAAGGAGAGATTGGGGATCTAAAGGCATCGAAAAAAATGAAATCGCCGTATTGGATCCGGCGCGGCGTGTATGCAGAAACGGGCTTAAACAAAGATACTATCATAAAGCGAATTCAGAATGCTATGGCATCCTGT
>CADCPK010000291.1 GCA_902803215.1 uncultured Lachnospiraceae bacterium | reverse complement strand
TGTTAAGGTTTTTATCTATGTGAAGCAGCATCTGCGCTGCGTTATCCTTGTTAAGGTTTTTATCTATGTGAAGCAGCATTTTCGCTGCATTATCCTTGTTAAGATTATCTATATATGAAGCAGCTCCCCGGCTGCGAATTCAATTTTAACGCTCATCTTTGTGAGCTGTTTTGTTTGTGAGCTTTATCGTTCTCACATTAATATGTACGGGCTTTCCGAAGTGCATCCACCGACATTTCAAATAATAAAGTGAATGTACTAATAAACCTGCCCCGTGACTCATGATTGTTCACTTTACTATTTGAATGCTTTAGTGTACTATAAAAACAGGCGCAGACGCAATTGATTGCAGATAATTGGGCCATATTCACAAAACATTCTGAACCGGGCCGCGGTTCATGAGCGTGTAACGAAAACAGGAAGTGACTGTCCATAGCACAAGGAGGGATTGGCGGAAATGAAGGAAACAATGCTGCAGCAGGTAATGACAGAACCCGGAAAGATCATTTTCAGAGAAGTTAACGTACCGACTCCCGGCCCCGACCAGGTACTGGTAAAGATCAAAAAGATCGGCGTATGCGGGAGCGATATCCATGTATATCATGGAACACATCCGTACACATCCTACCCGGTAACGCAGGGACACGAAGTATCCGGACAGATCGTAAAGACAGGCGAGTATGTAAAGGACCTGAAGGAAGGGCAGAAGGTGACCATCGAACCGCAGGTGTTCTGCGGGCGCTGCTATCCCTGCCTCCATGGAAAGTACAACCTTTGTGAAAAACTGAAGGTGATGGGCTTCCAGACCACAGGTACCGCAAGCGAATACTTTGCCGTAGATTCCTCAAAAGTCACCCCTATTCCCGAGGAGATGACCTACTCGGAAGGGGCCATGCTGGAGCCGCTCGCCGTTACGGTACATGCCGCAAAACGCTTCCCCGATGTCAAAGGAGCAAAAGCTGTCGTTTTCGGCTGCGGTCCGATCGGTATTCTGCTGATCCAGTCGCTCAAAGCCTTTGGCGCGGCGGAAATTCTGGCAACGGACATCTCCGACACCCGTCTTGAACTGGCAAAGAGCCTGGGCGCGGACTACACCGTCAATACGATGAAGAACGATTACACCGAAGCTCTTCTTGCAGCCTTCGGCCCGGACAAGGCAGATGTGGCGTACGACTGCGCAGGAAGTGACATCACCATGGACCAGGCGATACAGAACGCCAGAAAGGGCAGCACCATCATCCTGGTTGCAGTCTTCGGAAAAACTGCCCATGTGGATCTGGCAAAGCTCAACGATTCTGAACTTGACCTGAACACCTCCATGATGTACCGCCATGAGGACTACGTGGACGCCATCCGCTTTGTTAAGGAAGGAAAAATTCAGCTGAAGCCGCTTCAGAGCGCGCACTTTGCTTTCGAGGATTACCTGAAGGCATATGAATACATCGACAACAACCGCGAAAAAACAATGAAAGTCCTGATTGATGTAGACCCCTCGGAGGAATAGGCTATGAAGTTAAGTCATGCGGGTATAAAAAGAAAAGAAGAGTGGGAAGCAAAAGGTATACAGCTTCCGCCATATGATCCATATGAACTTTCAAAACAGACGCGCAAAGCACCTGTGTGGGTGCATTTTGGAATAGGAAACATTTTCCGCATTTTTATCGGTGGGATCGCCGATACACTGATCCGGTCCGGAAAAATGGACCGCGGCATTATCTGCGCCGAGAGCTTTGATATAGATATCATCGACAAGATCTATCGCCCTTACGATAATCTTGTCCTTTCCGTTACACTGCACGAAGACGGACGGATCGATAAGCGCGTGCTTGGTTCCCTGGCGGAGGCCATCAAAGTCTATTCTTACGATCCGCGCAAGTGGGACAGAATGAAGGAGATCTTCACCGATCCCGGACTGCAGATGGTGTCTTTTACCATCACCGAGAAGGGATACGCGCTCAGGACGCCTGAGGGAGAGTATTTTCCGTTTGTGAAGAAGGATCTTGAGGAGGGTCCCGACAAGGTGAGCGGTGTCATGGGAATAGTGACGGCGATGCTCCTTGAAAGGTACAAAGCAGGAGGCGCACCGCTCGCACTCGTTTCCATGGACAATGTATCGCAGAACGGAGACAAGCTGAAGAGCAGCGTGTATGAAGTGGCAGAAGCCTGGGTGCAGAAAGGCTTTGCGGATGGAGGTTTCCTGTCGTATGTAGAAGATGATAAACGTGTCAGCTTCCCATGGACCATGATCGACAAGATCACGCCGCGTCCCAGTGACAGGGTGTATGCGCTTCTCACCGAGGACGGGGTCGAAGAGATGCATCCCGTGATCACTTCGCGCAGCACGTATATTGCACCTTATGCAAACGCCGAGGGACCGCAGTATCTGGTGATCGAGGATTCCTTCCCCAACGGGCGTCCGCCTTTCGAGGATGCGGGGGTCTACATGACCGACCGTGAGACGGTCAACAAGTCGGAGAGGATGAAAGTTACCGCGTGTCTGAATCCGATTCACACTGCACTTTGCAGCTATGACGCGCTTCTGGGATATGAATTGTTCGCTGACGGCATGAAGGACCCCGAGCTGGACAAGCTTGCCCGGCTGGTCGGTTACAAAGAGGGGCTTCCTGTGGCACCGGATCCGAAAATCCTTTCGCCGACGAAGTTTTTGGACGAACTGATGGCAGTCCGCTTCCCCAATCCGTATCTGGGTGATACGACCGGACGCATCTGCACGGACATGTCGCAGATGGTCGGTATCCGTTTTGGGGAGACGGTCAAGGCATACATGGAGAAGGATGGGACTGCGGCCGGACTGACAGGTATTCCGCTGGCAATCGCGGGCTGGATCCGCTATCTTTTGGGGGTGACGGACGAGGGAGAACCCATCGAGCTTTCTCCCGATCCCATGATTCCTTATCTCAAGGAACAGATCGCAGGCCTTAAATACGGACACCCGGAGAGCCTGCAGGGGCAGCTTAAGTTGTTGCTCTCGAATAAGAATATTTTTGGCGTGGATTATTACGAAGCGGGGCTTGGAGAGAAGATCGAAGAGATGCTCCGCGAGGAACTTGCCGGGCCCGGCGCGGTGCGCGCCGTGCTGCGCAAATATCT
>CADCPK010000290.1 GCA_902803215.1 uncultured Lachnospiraceae bacterium | reverse complement strand
TCGGATTCCTACCGGGTCATTCTTCCCGCTCTCATGAAAAAGAACAATGATCCCATCGGGCTTGACATCACTGTCACAAGAGATCGATTCGAAGAAATGACCTCGCATCTTCTCGAAAGGACACATCATCCGATCGATACGGTCCTTTCCGATGCCGGCCTCTCCCCCTTCGAAATTGACAAAGTGATCCTTGTGGGCGGTTCCACACGGATGCCGATGGTGGTCAAGGATCTGGAAGCCTATCTAAATATTCCCGTCTCTACTGCGGTAAATCCGGATTTTGCCGTAGCGGAAGGAGCCGCTATCCAGGCCGCCATAATAGCAGGAGATATCAGTCCCGATGAAGGGCTGATCATGACAGACGTTAATCCTTATACTCTCGGGGTTCGAGTATTTGACGGAATGACCTCAGACAAGATGAGTGTGATCATTCCCAGAAATGTCACCATACCGGTAGTACGCGAACAAATATATTCCACCTCCTTCGATTATCAGACTGTCGCCAAAATCGAGGTGTTCCAGGGTGAAAGCGAACGCGTGTCGAGCAATCATTTCCTTGGGGATTTTTCGATCAGCGGGATCCCGCCGAAAAAAGCTGCCAAAGAACAGATCTGCGTCAATTTTTCCTATGATCTGAATGGAATTTTGTCCGTCACGGCGACGATCGTCAGCACAGGCGGACAGGCATCCATCGAAATAGATATGACAGACAGCGATGAAACCGACATTCCTGAAATTGATGTTGAATCCTGGAAAGAAGCGCCCGGTGCTTCAAAATATCGTTCCATCATCAGAAAAGCAGAAAGGATGCTGAAAAAAATAGATTCCGCCTCAGATACGGTGGGGTATAAAACGCTTTCAGATGGGCTGCTGGTCCTTAAAAAAGCTATCATACTTGAAAATGATTCCATTGCCGACAAGTGCGAGGAAACTCTGACTGCCGCCATCAGATTACTGGAGAAATCTTGATATGAATTACTACCAAATACTGGGCCTCACCCCGCAGGCAACGCAGAACGAAATTAAAAAAGCCTATTTCAAATTGCTCCGGGTGCATTCTCCCGAAAAAGATCCCGAAGGATTCAGAAAAATCCGTGAGGCATACGAATATCTGAAGTCCGTCCCCGTCAAAGAGGACGGGCCCTCCTTTCCGCCTTTCAAAGAACGGATCGAACAACGCTTTGCCGATCAGGTCGAATCGGCATTTAAAACACGTAATTACCGCCTTGCACGAGACACAGCCAAAGAGGCGTGGAAATACTTCCCGGATGACCTCTTCTTTTTATACTGGCTTGTCAAAGCTCAGAGAGCATGCGGCAATACCGGAAATTCTGCCAAAAATGCAGAGATCCTGGTCAAAAAGGCGCCTGATAATAAGTGGTTCTGGCGCGAATATGGCTTCTCCCTGATGGAGCGAGGCTTTATGAATAAAGCATACGGCCCGCTTTGCAAAGCATACGAAATGGGAATCCGTGACATGGATTTTATCCTGCTGTTTGCCAACGAATGCATGGAATTTGGACAACATCGGAAAGCGGCTGAAATCCTGCTGGAAGTTGTACGGCAGGATAAAAAATGGCAAAAAGAAGACATGGTCTATATGCAGGCTGTGTATCAAGGTTTATCGCTGACCTATTTTGAAACAGGTGAAAACGGCGAAGAAATATTCCTTCGCCTGTGCTCTTTTATCCGTGAATACAGATTGCTGATCCGTGACCGGACGGATGATTGGTTAGACACCCTGCATAAACTGATATCCTTTGTAGATTTTGAAATAGACCGACAAAAGTACTCGGTTTTGGCGGAAACGATGGCTTCGCTTGGCTCCGTCCTGAACGACCCCGACAGCAGAAAAGACACTACGGACCTGCTCCGGAAAGCTTTAATATATATTCTTCAAAAAGATTCCCGTATCTGCTGGGCGTTGGAATACAAGTCCGAAATGGTGTTCTTTCCTCCAACAGATGATCCGTTCTTAAATAAATTTGCCGATATGGACTCCGATTTATGCATGATCGCGCAGCGTGAGAAGATCATCGCTGTTGAGGACGTGCTGCGTGATGAATATCCCAAGTTTTACGAAAAGATCAAAGATCTTATCGCAGTTCTAAAGGATGAATCATCTGCATATTCTTATAAAGCAAAGCTCCTGCCCCAATATGCGAAAGCATCCGAAGTCGTCACCGGAGGACATTTTTTCAAAATGTATCCCGAAGAAAAAACCAGGGCTTTCGGCACCATAATCGCATCCGGTGACAAACCGTACGAGCGCACCCACAAGAAGATAGGAAGAAACGATCCATGTCCATGCGGTTCCGGGAAGAAATATAAAAAATGTTGTATGGGTAAAAATTGAGAGCGCATACGTAAATGCTCAGGGAATGTTTGTTCACAAAAAGTTCACGGTACCTGACACCATAAACTACAGTTTATGGTGTCAGGTACCGTGAACTTTTTCTCCCTGTCATTTGACAGGGCTCTTCTTAATCCGATGATAAACCCGTGCTGCTTTCCCTTTGACCCGAAGGATCAGGCACTTGACGGGAAAGAAGTCGACCCAGACCCGAGAGTACACTTTATACCTCAGGTCCTCATCAACTTTAATTTCCCGTCCATCCCTGATGATGCGCGTCATCCTTCCAAGAATCATCCGGTCTGTGACATCCCGCTCAATAAAAATGTTATGATCCCCGGCAATCCAATATCCCTTACCGTCCGGTAACACCTTCAAAACCCTGTGCAGGATGTACGTGGATCCGCGTTTATACAACAGCACATCGTACTTACGAGGAGGCGTTACCAACGGTCTGATTTCTATAATGTCTCTCCTCTCCCGAAGCAGCGGGAGCATAGAAGTGCCCACATTCGTGTAAACGATGTAGCCCTTTTCAGAGAGGAGCTCTTCGAAACTGTATATTTTTACTTGAGGTTCTTTATAATCGGTCATAGTATTTTACTGAATTTATTTCGGTTGTAAGTATCATTCTTCAGAAGAATTCGTTATGAAATTCACCATTTTCTCTTTTACCTCGTCCCTCGCCGCCCCTTTAAAACCGTGTCCCGAGCCTTCAAGCACAACAAGTTCGGCATTTTCATACGCTTCCGCAGCCATCTGTGTATATTCGAGCGGGACATACTTATCCTCATCACCGTTGAATATGAGCACGCTGCCTTTAAAACGACTGATCTTTCCGAAGACGTCATCAATAACATATCGCAGATTTCCATCGGCCTGCTCTCCTTCAGGAAGAAACGCCTCAGATACAACAAAGAACGGATAGTGCAGGATGAGTCCCGCGACATCCTCGGGACGTTCCGAACCGGTCAGTGCGGCAACGCTCCCTCCCAGACTCTTCCCTGCAAGATACAGCCTGCTCTTGTCGAGCCAATTCTGTTCAAGCATATAATCGACGATATCATTCATGTCTGAAACTTCGGTCAGAATATTCATATCCGCCATGCTTCCGCTGCTTTTGCTGTCCTCGCTCCCTCCACAGAAGTCAAAAACATAACAGGCAATTCCGTGCGAGGAGAGATATCGACCATAATCCAGATTGTCGGAATAACTTCCTCCATACCCATGCCCCAGGATCACCAGCGGGTACTTTCCCATCCCTCTTCCGGGAAGATACAGCTGCCCATAAATACGCTTACTGTCTTTTTGTAT
>CADCPK010000289.1 GCA_902803215.1 uncultured Lachnospiraceae bacterium | reverse complement strand
ATACAAAAAGAGTCATTTGTAGCAGCCGGTATCGGCAAAGAATTTGTACAGGATAACGAGTCCTCCTCTACAAAAGGAGTTCTTCGGGGACTTCATTTTCAAAAGAATCATACACAGGGCAAGTTGGTTCGTGTGACTCATGGTAAAGTTTTTGATGTTGCTGTAGATGTGAGGCCCGGATCTGATACTTATGGTCAGTGGGTAGGTGTAACACTCTCATCAGAAGAGAAAAATATGTTTTACATTCCTGAAGGCTTTGCCCATGGTTTTCTGGTACTGTCCGATACAGCTGAATTCGTATACAAATGCACAGATGTATACGATCCTGCATCTGAAGGAGGAGTCCCATGGAATGATCCGGATATCAATGTTCAGTGGCCAGAACTGGATGTTCCTTATAAAACATCGGAGAAAGATGAAAAGCATCCGGCATTTAAAGATCAGGACTTCTCCTGGGCTGCGAAATGGAGGTAAAACTCATGAAGGGAATTGTATTAGCGGGAGGTTCAGGTACACGTCTTTATCCATTGACGAAAGTGACGAGTAAGCAGCTTCTTCCAATATATGATAAGCCGATGATATACTATCCGCTATCTACGCTAATGTTAGCTGGCATAAAGGAGATTCTGATCATCAGTACGCCGGAAGATACACCTAGGTTTGAAGCATTACTGGGAGATGGGTCTCAATTTGGCATCAGCTTATCCTACTGTGTGCAGCCTAGCCCGGATGGACTTGCGCAGGCATTTATCCTGGGAGAGGAATTCATTGGGGATGAACCGGCGGCGATGGTTCTTGGGGATAACATTTTCTATGGAAGTGAATTCCGTACGATGCTGAAAAAAGCGGTGGTGAATGCAGAAGCCGGAAGAGCTACGGTATTTGGCTATTATGTGCCGGATCCGGAGCGCTTTGGTGTTGTAGAGTTTGACGCTGAAGGACACGTCCTGTCGATTGAAGAAAAACCGGAAGAGCCGAAGAGCAATTATGCTGTAACAGGGTTGTATTTCTATCCGGCAGGAGTGAGCAAAAGGGCGAATACAGTTAAGCCGAGCAACAGAGGTGAACTGGAGATTACCACTCTTAATGAGATGTATCTGAATGATGGATTGCTTGATGTTCAGCTTCTCGGTCGGGGATTTGCCTGGTTGGATACCGGTACTATGCAGAGCCTGCTTCAGGCAGCGGAATTTGTGGAGATGATACAGAGCCGTCAGGGGATTACGATTTCGGCTCCGGAAGAGATCGCATTTATCAATGGGTTTATTGATAAAGAGAAGCTGATGGAGAGTGCGAAGGCATATGGGAAGAGTCCGTATGGGGAGCATCTGAAGGCGGTGGCTGAGGGGAGAGTGTGGTATTGAGAGAGAGGCTGGTAGCGGCTAGCTGCCAGCTCATTTTTATAACTCCAAATTCGTATAAACGGATCTGATAGGTGTAAAAGAAAATATTTGCAAAGAGCATTTTATATAACCTGTCCATTTGCAAAGAAAAACGGTAGAAGGTGGCGTGTAGCTTATATCATTTGCCGAATGTTTGACGGAGTACGTACACCATCGATATAATTATTATTGGAAGGATCAGAATACATATGGCTGTATGGCTTTTGATCTGGAGTTGGAAGTGACACGAAAGATTGTGAAGGAGCAGGGGTTCTTGCTTGAGATATTAGAACAAAGGCCTGAGTTGAGAATTGTGAAAAATGAGATTGAGAAGGCGTGGGGGTTTCGCTTGGAGAGCCTTATATCGGAGTATTTCCTTTGTGGAAAGTATGGAGATGAGGAGAAGTGTGAAGACGCTATCTATGTTGGGGATAGATTTGTGGCTGTGATTGATGGGGTGACAAGTCAGGGAATCTGTGGGAAGAAAACCACAGGCAGAATTGCAGCAGAGCGGTTGCTTGATGCATTTGAAAAGCTTGATGAGGATGAACCATTTCACACGCTTGAAAAGCTTGACCGAGCTTTGACTGGGAAGGAGCGGTTCCGCGCCTCTGTAATAATCTATGATCGGAAGAACCATGTGGTCATTTCCTATGGTGATTGCAGATGTAGAATTGGAGATACGGTTCATAGCGAAGAGAAACGAATAGATGTGGAATTATCTTTGAAGCGGGCGGAGGTGATAAAGACACTGCTGGCCAGTGGTGAAGAAACCATCGATTCACTTCGTGAGCATGACCGTGGCCGTGATGCAATTCTTCCTGAGATTGAGAAGCAATGTATTCATGAGAATAGAAGTGATGATCCATACGGATATCCCGCTTTACGGAGCAAGACCCGGTGCAGTTCCTGAAGAATACTGAAGCTGGTGAGTTGTCCGATGCTTTCTGGGATACCGTACTTGTGCAGCGACTTGACACCTCAGTCTCCAGCAGCCCGTACTTCCTAACCTTCCGCATGGCGCAGGTTAAGAGAGGTGCACGTGGCTGCCTGTCCGGTCAGATCGATGTTCAGTCCCTGATT
>CADCPK010000288.1 GCA_902803215.1 uncultured Lachnospiraceae bacterium | reverse complement strand
CTCGTTCCAAGTGAAACAGGGGGGCGGTTCCTTGTTCCAAAGGTGGAACAAGGAACCGTCCCCCTGTTTCACTTGGAACGAGGAACCGTCCCCCTGTTTCATTATTTTATTAATTTATAGCATTAATGCAGAAAAGTATTGACGTAAACCACAAAATAAAGGTATGATACACTAGAATAGTAAAAAATAGAAAGCCTATAGGCAGGATGGAGGATTATTAAATGAAAAAGCTTACTGCACTCAGCATGATCCTGGCACTTACAGCAGCTGTTGCTGCTCCTGTATGCGCTGAAGACGCTATCCCGGGGCTTGAGGACGGTGTCCTCACAGTTGCAATGGAATGCGCTTATGCTCCTTACAACTGGGCACAGCCGGACGATTCCAACGGGGCCGTTCCGATCAAGGATTCGGTTCTTTATGCAAACGGATATGATGTTATGACGGCAAAAGCCATCTGCGAAGCAAACGGCTGGGATCTCGAAATCGTTCAGCTCGACTGGGATTCCCTTATCCCCGCGGTTCAGTCCGGTGTCTGTGATGCGGTTATCGCAGGACAGAGCATGACGGCAGAGCGTATGGAGTCCGTCGACTTTGCGGGCCCGTACCTCTATGCAAGTATTGTGTGTCTGACAAAAGAGGACAGCAAATTTGCCGAGGCAAAAGGCATTTCCGATCTGGCGGGCGGTTCCTGCACAAGCCAGAGCGGTACGATCTGGTATGATTCCTGTCTGCCGCAGATCAAGGATGCCAACATCGGTATGCCCGCAGAATCTGCACCGGCTATGCTGATGGCGGTAGAGACCGGCACAGTAGACTTTGTCTGCACCGATATGCCGACCGCACAGGGCGCTCTTATCGCTTATCCGGATCTTAAGATCCTTGACTTTACCGGCACAGATGATGACTTTGAAGTCTCTGACGAAGATATCAACATCGGTATCTCCGTTGCAAAAGACAACACTGCACTTGTAGACGCCATCAACAGCTATCTCAGCGACAAGACCGCAGACGATTTTAATGCACTTATGGAAGAAGCGATCAAGGTTCAGCCGCTGAGTGAATAATAAAAGGAGCGATATCATATGCTCGCACAGCTGTTTGTCGATATTTCAGACCTATGGGGAAAATACAGCACGGTTTACCTTACCGGCATCCGCAATACTCTGATACTGGCCACTGTCGCCACATTGATCGGATGTATCATCGGGTTTTTATGCGGTATTCTGCAGACGATCCCCTGCGGACCTAAGGAAAACCTTCTGAAGAGGATTTTTCTGAAGATCGTGCGAATTCTGATCAGGGCTTATGTCGAAATCTTCAGAGGAACGCCCATGATCCTGCAGGCCGTGTTCATTTACTATGGCATGCCATACTTCTTCAACATTACGTTTAAAAGTATCTGGACCGTTAGTATCATTGTTGTTTCGATCAATACCGGTGCATATATGGCAGAATCTGTCCGCGGCGGTATCATGAGTATCGACAACGGTCAGTTTGAAGGCGCCAAGTCTATCGGAATGAACCACTGGCAGACCATGCTTTACATTATTCTGCCCCAGACCCTGCGGAACATCATGCCGCAGATAGGTAATAACTATATCATCAATGTGAAGGATACTTCCGTCATGTTCATCATCGGATTCTCCGATTTCTTTGCTGTTCACAAGATGGTTTCGGGAGCTGTGTTTAAATACTTCCCGTCGGCTTTTCTGGAGATGGGAGGATATTTGTGTCTGACGCTTCTGGCATCGTTCCTTCTAAGAAAACTCGAGAAGAAGCTTGCCGGAAAACCGGACTACGAGCTTGTTCAGACCGATCAACTGGTTATGGCTGCAGGAACATACAGCTATCCGGCTGAAAACGAATCGCCTTTTGATGAGGTCAGCAAAGACTACAAAGGAGAGAAATAATGAGTGAACATATTTTGGAAGTACGTCATCTCTCCAAGGCATTCGGAAGTCACGCCGTGCTGAAAGATATCGATTTTACTGTCGATAAAGGCGACGTAACGACCATTATCGGCTCGAGCGGCAGCGGAAAATCGACGCTCCTCAGGTGCATCAATCTGCTGGAAACGCTCACGACGGGAGAGATACTTTTTCACGGGGAGGATATCACCGGAAGAAAGATCAATCCTTCCGCATACCGTGCCAAAGTGGGCATGGTATTCCAGAGCTTCAACCTTTTCAACAACCTGAGCGTGCTGAAAAACTGCATGATCGGGCAGCAGAAGGTTCTTAAGGTGCCGAAGGACGAAGCGAAGAAGAGGGCGCTTTTCTACCTGAACAGAGTAGGAATGGCTCCTTATATCAACGCCCGTCCCGATCAGATTTCGGGCGGCCAGAAGCAGAGAGTCGCTATTGCGAGGGCTCTTGCGATGGAACCGGAAGTGCTTCTGTTCGACGAGCCTACCTCGGCTCTTGACCCCGAGATGGTCGGCGAGGTGCTGGAGGTTATGAAATCTCTGGCCAGGAATGACCATATGACTATGCTCGTGGTTACTCATGAGATGTCCTTCGCGCGGGATGTCAGTACGCATGTCGTGTATATGGCGGACGGGCTGATCGAGGAAGAGGGACCACCGGAGAAGATATTTACGAATCCGGATAGTTTGAGGACGAGGGAATTTTTGAAAAGAGTGTTGTAATTTGAACGCGGCTATCATTGATGGCCGCGTTTTTTTTTGAACGGCGAGGAGTGTCTGACAGAGAAAACAGCAGGAAATCGTGAGTTTAGCTGTCCTTTTCAGAGAGTGATGGGGATGTCGGACAGAGAAGATAACAAGAATATATGCATGTGGCTGTCCTTTCCGGAGAGCGATGGGGATGTCGGACAGAGAAGATAACAAAAACACATGTATGTGGTCGTCCTTTTCAGGCATAGAGAAGAGTACCGGACAGAGAAATATTTAGGAATCGCTGCACGTGGTCGTCCTTTTCAGACTTAGAGAGAGAAAACGGGACACAGAACCGTCCCCTGTCTTTTTCTTGTATCTTTCTCCAAAATATGTTAAAGTGTTTGTGGTACGCAGGAAACCATCCTGTGTGTTTTGTGTGCAAAAAACAGCCTTCAGGGGGAAGAAAACAATGGATATGGAAAAATCAATCAGCGCGGAAGAGCTCCGCTATCTGGAGCGCCTCTCCGAGCTCTACCCGACCATCGGAAGAGCGTCGACGGAGATCATCAACCTTCAATCCATCCTGAACCTGCCAAAAGGCACCGAGCACTTTCTCTCGGACATCCATGGGGAGTTCGAGGCTTTTTCGCATGTGCTCAGAAACGGCTCGGGTGCCGTGAGAAAGAAGATCGACGATGTGTTCGGCCATACACTCAGTAACAGCGACAAGCGAAGCCTGGCCACGCTGATATATTATCCAAGAGAAAAGATAGAGATCGTCCGCAGCACAGAGCCTGATATGGAAAACTGGTACAAGATCACACTTTACCGCCTGATTGAGGTATGCAAGACGACGGCGTCCAAATATACCCGCTCCAAGGTGCGTAAAGCTTTGCCGGCGGACTACGCTTATGTGATCGAGGAACTCATCACGGAAAAGGCAGAGGTTCTGGATAAAGAGGCTTATTACGACTCAATCGTGGACACCATCATCGAGATCGGCCGTGCGGAGAACTTTATCATCGCACTTTCCGAACTGATCCAGCGTCTGGTCATCGACAGGCTGCACATCATTGGCGATATCTACGACAGAGGCCCGGGTCCGCATTTTATCATGGACAGGCTGATGGAATACCATTCCCTGGACATTCAGTGGGGAAACCACGATATAGTCTGGATGGGTGCGGCTACGGGCCAGAGAGCCTGCGTGGCGACGGTCATCCGCAATTCGATCAGATATGACAACCTGGACATTCTGGAGGACGGCTACGGGATCAACATGATGCCGCTGGCAGCGCTCGCCATGGACATCTACGGGGAAGATCCGTGCGAGAAGTTTAACATCAAGGGAGAAAGCGCCTACAGCGTCCTGGAACGAGATCTGAGCCGCCGTATGCACAAGGCTATAGCAGTGCTTCAGTTTAAGCTGGAAGGGCAGCTGATCGCAAAACATCCCGATTACGGCATGGACGACAGAAGGCTTCTTCACCGCATCGACCCCGCGGAAGGGACCATCACGATGCCGGGCGGTAAGGTCTATGAGATGGCGGACTGCAATTTCCCGACGATCAATTGGGAAGATGACCCTTACGCGCTGACTCCCGATGAGGAGAGCGTGATGGATCGCCTGTGTTCCTCGTTCCGCAACTGCGAGAAGCTGCAGAACCATATGAACCTTCTGCTCGACAAGGGAGGACTCTATAAGACCTACAACGGCAATCTGCTGTTCCATGGCAGTGTACCCCTCAATGAGGACGGGACATTGAAGGAAGTCGAAATATACGGGCACAGAAGAAGCGGAAAAGCCCTGTACGATCTGCTCGAGTCTTATGTGCGCCGCGCATTCTTCTCGCTTGACCGTGAGGAAAAGGAAAAGAGCAAAGATATTCTGTGGTATATCTGGACTGCTCCGAATTCGCCGCTCTTCGGCAAAGATAAGATGACGACGTTTGAGCGCTATTTTATCGAGGATAAAGAAGCGCATAAGGAGAAGAAAAACTCGTACTATCATCTTCTGGAGGACGAGAATGTCGTGAACATGCTCCTTAAGGACTTTGGCCTGGATCCCGAGAAGGGACATATCATCAACGGTCATGTCCCGGTCCACCAGAGCGAGGGCGAGAATCCGGTCAAATGCGGCGGCAAGGTGGTCGTGATCGACGGTGGTTTCTCGAAGGCATATCACAGGGTTACGGGCATCGCCGGTTATACACTGATATACAATTCCTATGGCCTGATCCTCACCGCCCACGAGCCATTTACGACGACGGAGCGCGCTGTGGCGGAGGAACAGGACATCGTGTCCAACAGGGTGGCCGTGAGGTATTCTTCACAGCGTGAGCACGTGAAGGATACAGATAACGGAAGAGCAATTGAAAAACGTATTAAGGAGCTTCGGGAACTGCTCGAAGCATACCGCAGCGGTCTGATCCGAGAAGAGGGAAGCAGCCGCATTCGGTGAATTGATAAAATGTGCGAAGCGGGCATGGTGCCGATGGAGACATCGAAGTATAGTGCTGACGGCATTTTGCGATAATTCAATATACAATAGGAGACGATTATTGACATGAGTCCATTTGACTTGCTAACACTGTTCGGTGGTCTGGCTATGTTCCTTTATGGCATGCGCCTGATGGGGGACGGCCTCAAATCGAGCGCATCGGGAACTTTGAAGCTGGTAATGGAGAAGGTAACGAACAATCCGTTAAAAGCCTTTCTGCTGGGATTTGCGGTGACGGCTGTGATTCAGTCGTCCACCGCGACGATCGTCATCACTTCGGGTCTTGTTGCCGCCGGTGTCCTGACACTGCATCAGTCGCTGGGGATAATCGTCGGAGCAAATGTGGGTACAACGGTGACCGGACAGATCATCAGGCTTTTGGATATTGATTCATCAGCCGGAGCGATCCTGCAGATATTCAGACCTTCCACCCTTGCTCCGCTTGCACTGATCATCGGTATTATCTTTATTATGGGAGTAAAGAATTTCCGCAATTCGGCAGCACTGGGAAATATCGCTATCGGGTTTGGTATTCTTTTTTCAGGTCTGATGAATATGACCGGTGCAGTGGATACGCTGGCGGAGAGCGGGATGTTCGAGCGGCTTCTGACGGGGCTTGGGAGTAATCCCTTCCTGGGATACCTGGCAGGTGCGGGCGTGGCGTTTGTGCTTCAGAGCTCATCGGCAACGGTCGGTATCCTGCAGGCGTTTTCAGCCTCGGGTCTGCTGACTTTCAAGGGTGTTTATGCCGTTATCGTCGGCATATATTTAGGCGACTGCGTTACAACGGCTATCGTATGTTCCATCGGGCAGAAGGCAGAAGCGCGGCGTATCGGTGTGGTGAATATCTTGTACAACCTGGGGAAAACCGTTCTGGTACTTGGCCTGGTTGCGCTGCTTCATCAGTTCGGAGTTTTAGGCGGGCTGTGGGGGCAGACGGTCAACTCAGGTATGATCGCTGATATGAATACCGTTTTCAACCTGGGTTCTGCGGTCATATTGTTCCCGTTCATCGGAGTATGTGAGAGACTCAGCCGCAGATTGGTGAAAGATGAGCCTGTTCCCGAAAATCCGTACAAAGAGAAGCTGGATGCTCTTAACCCTGCGTTCTATGCGACGCCGGCGCTTGCGCTTAACAGCTGCTATGACCTGCTTCTTGCACAGTTCCGTGGGGCCTGGGAGAATATCCGCAAGTCGTTTAAACTGCTTCAGAATTTTGATGAGGGAGTTAAAGAGGAGATCGATGCGGAAGAGGAGAACATTGACCATCTGACAGATGAGGTCAGCAAATATATGGTCGGTCTTCTTCCGAACCTTAAAGAGACTTACCAGGTGGGCATCCTCGACCAGTATTATAAGGTGGTCACCGACTTTGAGAGGCTGGGAGACCATGCGGTGAATATAGCGGATGGCGCAAAGAACATGGCTGATGCCAATGCGGAGTTTTCTGATATGGCAAAGGCAGAAGTAAAAGTGATGACGGATCTTCTGGAAGAGATTCTGGAGCTTTCTGAGAAAGCTTTTGAGAAGAGAGATGTGAAAGCAGCCTACAAAATAGAGCCGCTGGTGGATGTGACCGAAGAACTGACCGGAAAGCTGAAGGCCAATCACCTGAAGCGTATGGTCGAAGGGAAGTGTAATGTGTACACCGATCCGACCTTTATGAACCTGCTGAACGACATGAAGAGAATTGCTGATATGTGTTCGAACATCGGTGAGGCGACGGTCGTACGGGCTCATCCGGAGCTGGCAAACCGGGAGCATAATTACTTTTCACAGCTGCGGTCGAGCGATGATTTCAATAAAGAATATAAGAAGGCTTACGAAAAGTATGTGGGGAGGATCGACGCTGCGGAGGTCGGAATATGATACATTATTATTAGATGATTTCTTAAATTATCGCTTTGGGGGGAGAAAAAGATGATTACGATCAAGGAAATTGCTGCACAGCTTGACGTAAGTACAACTACCGTTTCTAATGTGATCCATGGAAAAACAAAGGAAGTTTCACCGGAAACGATCAAAAAGGTGCAGAAATTTCTGGAAGAAGTGGAATATGTACCGAACATCAGTGCCCGCAATCTGGCACAGAATGAGTCGAAGATCATAGGGGTGGTTCTCAAATCGAGACCGGACAGATATATCTCTCTTTTGCAGGATCCCTTTGTATGTGAGATGATCAGCGGATTAGAGGATGCCATACGCAGTGCGGGATACTATATGATGGTATATATTTCCGATGATATCGCAGAGATCATCAGCCATATCTCCACCTGGAATGCAGATGGACTGATCCTGTTCTGTATGCTGGATGACGACGGGCAAAGAGTGACGGAAAAATATCGTAAACCGGTAGTGTTTATGGATACTTACTCTGAAGAAATGCTCAAAAACTATGTGAATATAGGCCTGGATGACAGACAGGGGGCCTGTGATGCCGTAAGGTATCTGATCAAATGCGGCCATCGCAAAATTGCATTTTTATCTGACAATCAGGTCGGCGTTGACCTTGAACGCTTCCGCGGATACCGCATGGCATTGAAAGAGGCGGGAATCGAGTATTCCGACCGAAATTTCCTTCAGCTGCATACCGAAAAAGAAGAGATGGACCGCAGCCTTCACAGGGCTGCCCGAAAAGCAAGAAACTATACAGCTGTTTTCTGCTGCTCCGATCTGTTTGCCGTGCAGCTGATCAATGCACTCACCGACCAGGGGGTCAGGGTACCGGAGGATATCTCGGTAATAGGATTCGATGATAACATGTATGGCAGATTTCACAGACCGGCGCTCACCACTGTGCATCAGGATGCCGGATATCGAGGTAGAAGAGCAGCGGAGCTTCTGATCGATATTCTGAAAGGAAATCAACCGGAAAAAAACAGGATCGTGATGAAGCCACATCTCGTTATCAGGGACACTGTAAAAGTTATACAATAAACAAACTGCGAAAATGTGATAAATTCACAAATTTTCGTTTTTGCACCGTTTGATTGCCATATATATGAAAAAAATACTTGTATATTTTCATGTAAGTGTTATAATCTGATTATCAACTTATGCGCAAAAGGTAACACAAAAGGAACATTTCTTTTATGACTTGCGCACCATTTACCAAAAGGAGGATTGTTTCTTATGAAAAAACAGGCTATGTTACTTGCAGCGGGCGTCCTTGCAGCGGGAATGGCTGTTTCCACTGTATCTGCAGAACCTTCCCTTCGTCTTGTAAACGGCAAGATCGAGGTCGATGCGGCTCTTAAAGAAGCAGCTGCAAAATATGAAGAAGAGACAGGCGTTCATGTAGAGATCGAGTCCATGGGCGGCGGGGTTAACATTCAGGACGAGCTGAAGAAACAGTATCAGGGCACAGGTATGCCGGACATCTTCGTATGCGGATCCGATGCAGACTTCCAGAACTGGGACGGCCTTCTTGCAGACATGAGCGACTGCGCATGGGCAGCTGACACAGATGCAGGCTATGTCGGAACAGACGGCCTTGTAGGCTTCCCGTACACCACCGAAGCAATCGGTCTTGCTTACAACGCAGACATTCTTGAGAAAGCAGGAGTAGATCCGGCTTCCATCACAGGACCCGAATCCATGAGAGCAGCTTTCGAGACCATCGATGCACAGAAAGAAGATCTCGGACTTACCGCAGTTATCGGCTGGTGCTGCGAGGCGCAGAACCTCTACTGGTCAACCGGTTCCCACAGCTTTGCAAACTATCTCGACGCAGGCCTTGACCGCGACGATACAACATATGCCGACCTCCTTGCAGACGGCGGACAGATCGATCATGATCGTTTCCTGCACTATGCAGAGATGATCGCTATGTTCAACGAGTTCTCTGATCCCGGACTCCTTACCTCCGGT
>CADCPK010000287.1 GCA_902803215.1 uncultured Lachnospiraceae bacterium | reverse complement strand
CCGATCAAACTTGTGGTCTCGTTCGTTTGTAATCCCGGCTTTCTCGAGAATTATCAGAAACCAATGGCGAAATGTCCAGTCAAGATAAGGAGTTCCCGGTTTCCTGTCACTTTCAAACAGATATTTACGATCAGGGTTTTCATTAACAGTTTTACTCCGAAACAGGCGCAGCATTTCAGTGAGGCTCTTGTCCATCGGGACATCTCGATCTTTATCGTTCTTTGCTTTTTTTATGTGAAGGATACCGGCAGAAAGATCGACATTCTCCCATGTCAGTTTTAAGGCCTCGTTTGCCCGGAGCCCACAGCAGTACAAAAGCCTTAAAACCATGGGGAAGACTAAAGATGTCCGCGTTGTTTCCCGGATGTTGCCCTGGAACTCATCAGCAGCGGTAATAATGGCCTGGAATTCTTCATCCGTAAAAGTATACGGGATGTAATCCGACTGTTCTTTGACATAGTCCGGTAAGAATACCTGGATTTCAAGAGCCATCAGATACCGACCAAAAACCCGGCAACAGGTAATCATTCGATTCTTCGTGGAAGCTTCGCAGGTAAAGCCGTTCATCCATTTCACAAGCAGTTCCTCTGGCAGCGCCTTTTCGGAAATGCAGCTGTTTATGAGGAATTGGTCCAGACTCTTCAGAAACACCTTGTAACTGGCAACTTTACGTCCTGCAGCAGACAGCATGTCAATAAAGCTCTGCATTTCATCTTGAAGAATGCTCTGATATTGATAGGCCATTTTTATTCCTTTCCCATAAGGTATGCCGCAAACTTGCCAGTCGCTGCAGGGGCCGGAAGGGAACATGTCCTCAGCCCCTCAGTCGATAACGCAACATAGTGTGAGATTGCTCCCTCGTCATCATGCCCCAGAAGTTTGCTTACTACTTCAAGCGGAGTCTGTTCAGCTACAAGCTGGCTGGCAAAAGTCATTCTGAGAGCGTGCGAGCCATGGTGCCTTCCATTGAAATCAATACCTGCGGCACGAAAATATTTACCGGCGATGAGACTGACAGATGACCGGGTTAATGGAGTACCCCGATATGTCAGGAAAACATGTGGGTCATTTGAGATAGGACGTCCACTTGTAAGATAATTCTGTATCGCATTTTCGATCTCTGGAAGAAGTCTTAAAGTCTGTCCAACACCTGTCTTAAACTGAATATAAGAGATCGTTTTCTTCTCGAAGTCGATGTCTTCTATGCACAACAGCCGGATATCAGAGGATCGCATGCCCAACAGGAGCGCAAGCAAAAGAATCGCATAATCTCTCATACCAAAAGCCGTCTCTGTGTCTACAGAGGAAAGCATGGCATTTATTTCTTCATCTGTATAAACAGAGGGGGTATGGTGTGGCTGGCGAATGGGAGGAAGAATACCGGAATAGTCAGCTTTTACAACCCCGGTTCGGGATAGAAAGCCAAAGAATCTTTTTGCGTAGGAAAGAAAAAGTGCTTTGTTTTCTGATTGGTTAAACGCCTCTTGCAAAACAGAGATGTTCACTCCATCCCATGATTCTATGCCTTTTTCTGAGAAGAACTGCAGCATGTGAGTCAGCTTTGTCCGGTAGCTTTTGATTGTGATCTCTTTCAATCCTGCAGCCTTTAGAGTATCCAGGAATTCTTCTAGTTTATCCTGAAACTGTTCCGGGCAGATATAGAAGCATCGCAGCCGTGCGAAGGTGTACTTCTTATGGTCCTGATACTCATCGAGTCGACGGATCACCGTAGCCTTAAGCACCAATGATTTAGGAGCCCAATCCATCAGCCTGGATTCTGCTTCCAGAAACTCCTGACCAATAGAAGGAGCATAAAACCGATAATTGCGTGCGTTTGCAAAGCGGATCAGAAAATCAATCTGACCATGATAATGTATCAGGCTGGATTTGCTGTATCCCTTTTGTCGGAGGAATTCGGTAAAGTCATCCCGAAGTTTCCACCAGTACTTCATTGTTTCATCCATCTTGAAACCTCCTGTGAAATATTTGTGCTTACAGCACATCACAAGAGTATATGGGATGGAGATGTTATCCAAGAAAGAAATCCAGATCTTTAAGTGCTTTCAATAATAACATGAGTATTCGCAAGATAACTTTCTACACAGGATAAGGGTACGCTGCCTGGAAGAAGAACTTCGGCCGACAGGTGCTGAAGGGTGAACAGGGGATCCGGATCCTGGCGCCGACACCCTGTAAGAAAAAGATGGAGGTCGATGTCATCGACCCCGCCACCGGT
>CADCPK010000286.1 GCA_902803215.1 uncultured Lachnospiraceae bacterium | reverse complement strand
GGTGAACACGGGAAGCTCGGAAAGCAGGAATGTCCTCGTCCCCTGTTGGTCTGTGCAGTAAGAACGATACCCTTCGCTGTCAGCGCCTCTAAACACCTTCAAAAACGGCGCTGCGTCGGAGAGCATGGAGTCATACTCCCGCTCCAGCAGGTCCAAGCGTTTTTTATCCGTTATATACTCATACCAGCGGCTGTCGCTCCCTTGCGCCGGAAAAAAGCCGTGAATGCACGCGCCGCCAGAGCGCAGAAAAAGTGTATGGTAAAACCGGGCGTTTCTGACGCTCCGGAACACAAAAGGCTCGATCCTGCCGGAAATATATAGCGGAAGCCATCCTAGAATGGCATTAGTCACCTCTATGCCCACGCGGTCTATGTTGTGAATGATTTTGATCCGCACGCCACTGCTGACACACTTTTCCATCAGAGATGCCCACAGCGCGAAATAAGCCCGATCCCCGGTCATCCAATCCATGGGCTCATCGGAGTATAATAGCAGCTCTTCGTCCTCCCGGGCGGCATCGGTCAGGAAGCGTATCACGGCTCTACGAAGCCCCTCCGTCCCGTAATAGAGGGTCATGTCCGTCATCTCGGGCACCTTAGGGACAGATTCGTTCAAACCCTTGTCAGGGGTAAACTCGTCAAGCGAACGCAGGAGCACCTGCGCGATCGCTGCGCTGTCCTCCTCCGGAGAGAAATCATAGAGCCATGAAGATACCATATCGGAGCTAAGCTGTTCTGCTTCCGACCCGCAAAGGGCGGCAAGCTCCGCCGTTTTGCCGATCCTTTCTGCACGGGATATCAGAGCGTCGGACAGCTTTTCGGCAAGACTGTAGTTTCCGTGGGGGGAATATATGCCGCTGCGGTACCGGCTGATCAGGGAGACGTCGATATTCAGAATCCCGGAGAGCTGACTGTTGGTAAGGCCAAGCAGGATTACTGCGAGATTCAGACGCTCTCCGAAGATCTGTCGCCGCAGGGTCAGCAGCCGCTTGCTCTTTGGCGTAAATGCATGCGCAGGCAACACGATCTCATCCGTTTCATAGAGCCATGAAATCAGTGCGGGAACCATGCTGTCTCTGGTAATATCAGCAGAGCCGCAGAGCTCCTGCAAAGCGGGGAGCATATTTTCATAGTCTGCGTATCCGTAGACGCCGTTTGCGAGCGCTACAATCGATCGGCTTGTGGGCTTCGGTTCCCGATGACCGGTTTTGAGCTTGGAGATATTTCCAGACGAGCAGCCGGCGTAACGGGCAATGTCTGTATTATTGCATCCAAGCACTGTGTATAAAGTGGTGATTCTTTCTGAAAGCATGTTATTCCCCCTTTGCCTGCAATACGAAAACAGAATAACATATGGACAACTTTTTTCAATGAAAATAAGTTGTCCATAGTTGTTTCTTGGATGATTTCTACCCTATAGTAAAAGTATCCTTTATTTTTTCCGAATCTGGATAGAATCCGGTATAAGGAAGATTATTTTACTGAAAGCCAAACAACGAGGAGAAAAATTATGAGAAAGAACGGATCAAAGGCCATATTGTTCCTTATGGTGCTCTCTTTGCTGCTCTCGGCTTGTGGCGGTCGATCTATCGACAATGGCCCGACAAACAGTCCGGTCTGGCCACCGGGAAACAGCTCCGGAAAAAACAGCTCAGCAAAAAGCATCATCCTGTCTCCGGAGAATACCAGTGCGGTTGATAATGGCGTTACCATAGATGTCGGGGATTTCGTGCTGGACGAAGAAGCTGAGCTTTCCGTCACCAAAGGGCAGACCGAAGACCACTCGGAAGACGGGTATAAGATCGATGTATATGACATCAAGCTTGGCGACCTGCACGAGCTTGGAGATTATATCACGATACGGATTCCTTACGATACGACCTACTGCAAGCCCGGGCAGGACCCGGCAAAGTGTGTCGGTGCGAAGTATAAGAACGATGCCGTCGGCGAGTGGGAGGACGTTCTCTTCGAGGTGGATGCCGAGCGGCAGGAGCTGGTCATTTACACGGACCACCTCTCGATTTACGGCGCGCTGTACGTCGAGGACGAGGGCCGGCGGAACGCGCTGGTGACGGATGTGCTTAACTGCCCGCTG
>CADCPK010000285.1 GCA_902803215.1 uncultured Lachnospiraceae bacterium | reverse complement strand
TTTCTGTCAGTCATGACAAGTTTTTCATCTTCCAACCAGTCAAGAGAATCACACCACTGCCGGCAGGCAAATGACCTGTCTTTATCTCTGATCTGGATTACATCATATCCATTCAATCCTCCAAAGCGGCACGGAGCGGCATAGAAGGTGGAATATGTTCTGAAATAATCACTCATCTTCGTTTTCCTCCTCTGAATCGCCATCGCTTTCCATTTTTTCAAGAGCACTGTCAATTGCATGGCTGTATTTGCCGATCCGATTTGCAAAGATAAAACTGTAATGTTTCAGACAGACCTCAACGGTATCTCCGATGCGATAGGCGATGTCCTGGATCGTCAGATCTGGACAGTAATTGAAGCAATAACTGACATGAGAAGCTCGGAAGGAGTGAACATCTACATGTGGAAGTTTCGCGTTTCTGAGTGCAACATTCAGCGCCCTGCGCAGGTTCTCCGGTGCGATCGGCCGGAAATCGCCGAACAGATAGAATTCGCCTGAGAATCCATCAACAAGTTCTTTTGCCTTTTTCCAATCCAGTAGGCATGTTCTGAGGCGTGTCGGCATTTCGACATAGTAGGACTGAATGCCTTTCTTACGGCCTTGAAGTACGATGATTTCTTTTTTTCCTTCATACCTGGCGTGCTTATGAACATGTATGCAATTCTTTTCAAAGTCCACATCCTTCCATTGCAGCGCAATGAGCTCACCTTTGCGTATGCCGGTCCAGAACAGAACTTCAAAAGCCACCTGGTACATAGGCTTCAGGAAGCATGGATAAAGCTTCTTATATTGCTCATAGGTGAGAAAAATTTTTTCTTTCCGGATGTGATGCAGCTTGGCAGTGTGCTCAAACGGATTGACGGAAATATAGCCGCGCTGCAGCGCATAGCGCATCGTACGGTTGATCATAGATACGGTTTTGTTGATTGTATCGTTGGATCTGCCGTTGTTATGCAGCGTAGTAATCAAATTTTCGATATCAGATCTTGTATATCTGCTGAGTGATTTGTTTGGAAAGAACGGCTGTATATGGTTTTTGTATACACTGTCGAATTCCTGTTTACCGCCTTTGGAATTGCGTGTGTTATAGGACTCAGAGAGTTCCTGGCGGACGTGACTGAAGGTATAGTCCACAACTTCAACATATGCATCTTTGGCCTTCATACAGGCCTTAAGTGCCTCAGCTTTTGTTGCATAATCATATCCTGATACAACCCGGTGTCCGTTTTTGATGAATTCGTATCGCCAGAGAGGCGGACGGACATATTCCCATTTCCCGGTCTTTTTATTCTTTTGCTTTTTTCTGTACGCTCCCATTTCGTCTTCCTTTCAGCAGAACAGAATATGTCCGTTTGGCTCGCTTGATCTCATTGGCAAGCACAGTTATCGCATATCCTTCAGGATTCATAACGGAATGCTCATCCAGTGTTGTGATTGTCTTCAAAATGATCTGCTCGTATGCAAGGCCTCCATAATCCTGCAGTGCAAAGAGAAAAATTCTGTCTTCTTCATTCAGAAGAGAAAGAGCGTAATCAACATACGCCGGAACATTCGCGTTTTCGCATATTGTCAGATAGTCAACCGGTATCATCAGTTCCCGTTCTGTCTGTATCTCGTCAAATGCTGGATTGGCCGTATAGAAAACATCGTAATGCGTATCAACAAACTTTCCGTCCGGTCCTTTGACTCTTGTTCTTTTCAGATAGCCTTCCTGTTCCAGTGTTTTCATCGCTCTTGCCACAGTCGATTCACTCCAGCGCAGCTGCCTGGCAATAGATTGTATTTTGAATATCCACCGGTCAGGCTTGCTGGCCATATAAACGTAGAGGCCGAACGCGTTCGTTTGCTTCATCCGCAGCAGGTGCAGCATTGCCTCATTCGGCACCTGTGTAAAGTTACCCCGATGGATCTGTACCGTACAGAAGGCCATTACAGCCCCTTGGAAGCATATTTTTCAATCTGTGCTTCAGTAAGGTTCAGATAATTCATCACACGTTTAGGATCTAATCCAAACGGACTGATGGTTTTTCCTTCCTTGAGAATTTGCATAGTAATCTCATCCCAGGCACGGTCTGCTTTACGTGCACCACATCCCAGATATTCTCTCAACTGTCTTCTGCTGATATATCCAAGCGAATTGAGTTCAAGGCGTCTCTGATTAATCTGTTTGATCTCACGTAATTTCATTTTGTACTCCTCTCTATAGATGACCTATTTCATATACAAATATTTGTATATGAACATAATAGGTCATTGTTTGTATAAAGTCAAACAACAAATGCGATTAATTAGTGGTGAAAATAATTTTGGACATATCTTTTATGGTATTTACACATTAAGACGGATAATGTACTTATGACCTGTTATAAATACATATGTTTGTATTTCTTTCAGGTAACTTCTATAATTAGAAGCATGAGCAGCGTAAAATCATTAGGCCGGAGAATTCAAGTTGCCCGTGAATTCAGAGAATTAGATCGCACGACTTTTGCCAAAGAAATTGGTGTCAAATATCGTGATATTTTACGTTGGGAAACAACAACACATGAGCCACGAGCTGCAACATTAAAAAGGATGGCTGATGCCTTGAATATTAATGTGAATTATTTTCTGGATGAAGAGGCGAGTACAGATCAAATCATTTCCTATCTTTCAGAAGAGGAAATGATGAACGAGAGTGGCTTAGGAGAAATCCTGACACAAAAAAGAAAGCAGATAAAAGCGTGTATCGATAAAACGGATGATGTATCTCTTTTGAGAACAATCAGCCGTCTGATGATGGATTATGTTGATGCAAAGCTGTTGGTTTATCTGACAGATGTTATACTTGAGTACACAAATTATACCGGAGAGATTCCTGAACAGTTGGTGACAGCGGATGAGAGACGTCTTTTCATCAAACAAATGATTTCAGAAATAGATGATGCCAATCTGCTCAAATCAACAGCGAAAGTACTTGCTGTATTTACCAGGAATGCAGATGTTAATAATCAATTAGGAACTGTCATGACACTCACCAATTCTCTGCCGAATGTTCGTTTACCTGGTGAATAGTACTTCAGTTTTGACACAGTTTCTTATCATCATCAGTAGTATATTTTCAGTATTACTTCAAATCAGTATTACTATGTCTGTCATTTCACCACACGTGGAAATCTGACATGTGGCTGTAAAAAGCATCAAAGTTAGCATAAACCACACTGAAATCCACACTAAATTTGGATCAAACAACAAAAAATCCGCACTGTTATGCGGATTTTTGACTTCATGGTGCCGCTTGGCAGAATTGAACTGCCCGCTCATCCTTACCATGGATGTGTATTAC
>CADCPK010000284.1 GCA_902803215.1 uncultured Lachnospiraceae bacterium | reverse complement strand
CGGAATTGGCAGACGCGCAGGCTTCAGGTGCCTGTGGTCGCAAGATCGTGTGGGTTCAAGTCCCATCTCCTGCATTTTTTGTTGCCTTTTTGCAGGCAGTCAAAGGTAACCGGCAATCCGCTTCGCTACTTGCCGTTAAAAATCCCCCTCATCGATAAAAACGGGCGATGATCCAAAAGGATCACCGCCCGTTTATTATTGCATAGGCATGTATCTTCAGAAGAGGCACATCCCGCCGCTCCCCGGAGGCCGGTCCTGGCCTTCTGAGAGCATCCGCAATTACCCTTGCGGAAGCTTAGGATTCTTCCGATACCTCTTCCGGATCAGCCATTAATGCCTCCCGGTAACGCATCAGAATCATGTTCTGAATGATCTCGCGTGTTTCTGAGTTGATCGGGTGCGCAATATCGCGGTATTCACCGTCTGCAGCCTTCCGGCTAGGCATGGCTATAAAAAGCCCCTTGTCTCCTTCGATCACCTTGATATCATGAACAACAAATTCATCATCTATCGTGATCGAAACCACTGCCTTCATTTTTCCTTCTTTTGCTACTTTACGAATGCGCACATCTGTGATATTCATTTTCTTGTGTTCTCCTTTCATTTTTCAGGATCGCACGTTGCTACAACGACATTGTTCTTCAGTCAGATCTTTATACAGCAAATCTGTCATTGTTCTCAACAACGATTTTTACCCCGTCCTCGCCGCAGTAATATGAATTTGCCTTTATCGTATCTCTGCTTTCTACTATACAGTTCTCTATGTGCGTGTTATCTCCAAGATAAACATTGTTTAAGATCACCGAGTTCTTGATCACGCAATTATTCCCTACGTAAACATTTTTAAACAGGACCGAATCGCGGACTTCTCCGTTGATAATACAGCCGCTGGATATCAGGCTGTTTTTCACCACTGCTCCCGGATTATATTTTGCAGGGGGCAGGTCATCGATACGTGTCTTGATAAATGGCGCCTGTTTAAAGAAATAATCGCGTATTTCCGGTCTCAGGAAAGCCATATTCGTTTTATAATAGGAATCCGCTGTGGAGATATTGCTCCAGAACGTATCTATTTTATATCCGTAAATTCTTTTCAGATTTTTATAGCGGATCAGGATATCGCGCACGAAATCGTTGCGGCCTTCCTGTCCGGCTTTGTCGATCAGTTCGATCAATTGTCTTCGTCTGATGATATAGATACCCGTCGATACGGTATTGTAAGGCGAAACCATGGGCTTCTCCTCGAACTCTTCGATACGGCAGTCCTCGTTCATTCTGAGAACACCGAATCTTTCGATCTCGGACTGATCGTTGCAGGTCGTACAGACGACCGTAATGTCAGCCCTCTTTGCAATATGATACTCCAGTACTTTGTTGTAATCGAGCTTATACACGCCATCACCCGAGGCAATGACGACATAAGGTTCATGGCTGTCACGCAGGAAATCAATGTTTTGATATATTGCATCGGCCGTTCCCTGATACCAGAGACTGTTTTCCTTTGTGATCGTAGGCGTAAACACGAAGAGTCCGCCCTGCTTACGGCCAAAGTCCCACCATTTTGATGAGCTTAAATGCTCGTTGAGAGAACGTGCATTGTACTGCGTAAGCACCGCCACTTTGTTGATATGGGAATTTGCCATATTGCTGAGCGCAAAATCAATTGCACGATAGCTTCCGGCGATCGGCATCGCTGCGATCGCCCGCTTGTTCGACAATTCCCGCATTCGGTTATTGTTGCCTCCGGCCAAAATGATTCCTATCGCTCTCATGCCTCATCACCATCCTTTATTTCGATCACCCGGCCGCCGCCAAGCACTCCGTCAGGATAATCCGCGGCAGTGGTGACACCGGAGACCGCCGTATTTCTTCCGATCTTTACATTGTCCGGGATCACACTGTGTTCTCCGATCACGGCCAGTCCGAAAGCATAGACAGCAGGCTTCACCTCGTTGGGCACTTCCTCCCCGAAGCCGATCACATCACCCTTGCCCACCGTGACATCCTCGGCAATGATCGCTTTATCGACCACGGTATTCTCGCCGATCACGGTATTTCTCATGATGATGGAATCACGGACCACAGCTCCCCGGCTGATGATCACATTCGGACCTATGACCGAATTATGAACCTCACCGTAAATCTCGGCTCCTTCACCGATAAGGCAGCGGTTTACCACCGACTCGTCCGAGATATACTGCGGCGGAATGATGTCGCCTTTCGTGTATATCTTCCAGAATTCTTCGTACAGATTGAATTCGGGAATGATATCGATCAGCTCCATGTTGGCTTCCCAGTAGGAGCCGAGTGTGCCTACATCCTTCCAGTATCCATTGTACTCATAGGCAAACAGACGCTGTCCCTTTTCCCTGCAGTACGGAAGTATATGCTTTCCAAAGTCACATCCGTTCTGATCTTTAAGAGCGATCAGTGCCTCTTTCATCACTTCCCAGTTAAAGATGTAAATACCCATGGATGCAAGATTGCTCTTCGGATGCTCCGGCTTCTCCTGGAACTCGGTGATCCTTCCGGTTTCATCGGCCACCATCACGCCGAATCTGCTCGCCTCTTCGATCGGTACCGGCATGCACGCGATCGTCACATCGGCTTTATTGGCCTTGTGGAAGTCCAGCATCACCTCGTAGTCCATTTTGTAAATATGGTCGCCGGAAAGGATAAGCACATAGTCAGGATGATATTCCTGCATAAACTCCATGTTCTGGTATATCGCATTTGCGGTGCCGGTATACCATTCGCTGTTCTCACTCTTCTCATAAGGAGGCAGGACCGTGACTCCACCTTCATTCCGGTCAAGATCCCAGGGAATGCCGATGCCGATGTGGGTATTCAGCCTGAGCGGCTGATACTGGGTAAGAACACCGACCGTATCAATACCCGAATTAATGCAATTGCTCAGCGGAAAATCTATAATACGGTATTTGCCGCCAAAAGCAACAGCAGGTTTTGCTACTCTTTCGGTCAGCACCCCAAGCCGGCTCCCCTGCCCTCCCGCAAGAAGCATGGCAATCATCTCTTTTTTTATCATGCTATCACCTCTTGTATGTTATAATAATATATTATACCACATCCCAAACCATTAGTGAACATAATTTACAATTTTTTTAGTTAGAATTTAGATTTTTTATCGTTATTGCCCATAACCGAAAATCATCATGCCCTGTGCCATTCAAACTCCCTCCTCTTTGAAGTATTTTTGGCATCGTTCGTTCCATAATGACCCCTTTTCATTTTTCCTTTTTCGCGGTATAATATATTCCCATCGTAATTCGACATTTTTCGCAGCGTTCTGCCTTATAAGAGCAGATTCCGCAGCACAGACACAAAGGAGTATTACCATATGTATCAGATAGATTTTAACAGGCCTCAGAATGTTCATTTTATAGGGATCGGCGGCATCAGCATGAGCGGTCTGGCCGAGATCCTGGCAGGCAGAGGTTTTACAGTCACCGGGTCCGATGCAAAGCAGAGCCCGCTTACCCTTTCTCTGGAACAGAAGGGCATTCACGTCTTTTACGGACAGCGGAGCTCCAACATCCTTCCCGAGACCGAGATAGTCGTCTACACCGCCGCCATACATCCCGACAATCCCGAGTTCAAAGAGGCTGCGGAGCGCGGCCTTCCCATGCTCACCAGAGCAGAGCTTCTCGGGCAGATCATGAGGAATTATGAGACTCCGATCGCCGTTTCCGGCACCCATGGAAAGACAACGACGACTTCCATGCTGGCCTCCGTCCTCCTGGCCGCAGATACCGATCCTACCGTCACCGTAGGCGGTATCCTTCCTGCGATCGGCGGAAATATCCGGGTAGGCGGATCGCATCTCTTTGTGGCGGAAGCCTGCGAATACACCAACAGTTTTCTTAAGTTTTTCCCGAAGATCGGTATCATCCTCAATGTGGATGCCGATCACCTCGATTTTTTCAAGGACATCGATGATATACGGAACTCTTTCCGAAAATTTGCGGAATTGCTTCCCGACGACGGCGTGCTGATCATCAATGCGGATACGCCCGAATATCAGAAGATCGCAGAAGGACTTCCCTGCAGAGTGATCACGTACAGCCTGAAGGGTGATGCGGACTATCATGCGTCCGATATCTCCTACGACAAGTACGGACGTCCTTCGTTTACCGTATACGCAAACGGCCGCAAAGCAGGCAGCTATTATCTCCGTGTTCCGGGTGAGCACAATGTATCCAACGCCCTTTCCGTCATCGCCGCGTGCGAGATCCTGCAGATCCCCACAGAAGCCATCGCCAAAGGACTCGGAAGCTTCACCGGAACGGACAGACGCTTTCAGCTCAAGGGTGAGATCGGCGGCATTACCGTGATCGATGACTATGCTCACCATCCGACCGAGATCAAAGCGACGTTAAAGGCCGCCGCCGGCTATCCGCACAAAAAACTCTGGTGTGTATTCCAGCCCCACACTTATACCCGGACCAAGGCGCTGCTGGACGAATTTGCAGAGGCGCTCTCTTCCGCCGACCATGTGGTGCTTGCCGAGATCTACGCCGCCAGAGAACAGAATACCATAGGGATCTCTTCCGCCGACCTTCAGGAAAAGATCGTTCGCCTGGGCACACCATGCGAATACTTTTCCACTTTTGATGAGATAGAAAATTATCTGCTGGCGAACTGCGAGAGCGGCGATCTGCTGATCACTATGGGCGCCGGGGATGTTGTCGCGATCGGCGAACACCTCCTCGGAAAGTAAACCATATTAACCTTCCTTATAAAACTGAGGTTTTCCCATGTCTATGATCAGGCTCACTAACCGGCAGAACGACTATACTCCTCTGCCAAACGCGTTTATCGAAAGCTATATGGCTCCGGCCAACGGAGAATTTGTAAAGGTATATATATGTCTGCTGCATATCTCGTTCAGCGAGGGCGGAGTATTTGATCCGGAGGCAGTCGCCGACCTTCTCAGCTGTACCGAAAAAGACGTTGTCCGTGCGCTGAGATATTGGGCTGACAGGGGGCTTATCTCCCTCTCCGTTTCCGCGGAGGGGAATATCGACTCTGTCACCGTACTTCCGGTCTCTGCACCGACAGGTGAGTCTTCGATACCGGTCAAAGGGCAGGATGCCGCTGAGCAGAAACCTGCATCGACGGGCGATGCCGAAACGACACAAGAAGCTTCGCTCAGCGCAGAGCGGGTCGAAGAGCTAAAGCAGAACAAGGCGGTGGAGGAGCTCCTCTACGTTGCCGAACAGTACATCGGCCGCCCCCTCTCCTCAAACGAGATGAAAAGGATCCTTCGGCTTTACGACCTGAACGGAATGTCAGCCGATCTGATCCAGTACCTGATCGAGTATTGTGTCAGCCATGGACATAAAAGCATCCGCTATATGGAAACGGTTGCTCTCGCCTGGCAAAAAGAAGGCATTACCACTGTGGCAGAGGCTCAGGATACCGCTTCGTGCTACAGCAAAGACTATTTCCCGATCATGAAGGCACTGGGAATCACCGGACGGAATCCCATCCCCGAGGAGATCTCCTTCATGAGGACCTGGTACGACGATTACGGCTTCTCGCTGGATCTGATCCGGGCTGCCTGCAGCAGGACCGTCATGAATACAGGTCAGTCCAGTTTTCAGTATACCGACCGCATACTGTCAGACTGGAAAAAGCAAAGCGTAAAGACTCTTGCGGACGTTCAGGAACTGGACAGCAGGCATCAGAGCAAAAAAGAAGCAACGGCCAAAAAGCCGGCAGGCGCGCGGCACGGTAATCGATTCAACAATTTCCCGCAGCGCCGGTATGATTTTGCGGAGTACGAAAAACAGCTTATCAATAAGTAAGGAGCGATAAAGTGGCACTTAGAAACGATCAATATGACCTGATCATGAGGGAATACAGCCGCAGGCAGAGCGCAGACCGTCATATTCTGCAGCAGCACGAATCGGAAGCCTACAGCCGCATACCCGAACTCATGTCGATCGACCGGCAGATCAGCGGTATTGCCGCCGCGCAGATCAGAGAATCCCTGCAGGCCGGAAAGGCAGCCGATACCGTAAAGCTCCGGGAACAGATCGCTCTTCTGGAAGAAAAGAGAAGGTCGCTGCTGGTTGAAGGCGGCTTTCCTGAAGATTATCTCGAGCTGCCGTCACACTGTCCCATCTGTGCGGACACCGGATATCTCGAAGACGGAAGCCGATG
>CADCPK010000283.1 GCA_902803215.1 uncultured Lachnospiraceae bacterium | reverse complement strand
TTTCGAATGTTTCCTTTCCGTCAGAAGCTTGGCGGTAAACTCAAATATCTTTCCCATGCTGCTTTCTCGCTGTTTGCGCAAGGCAGGAATGTTTTGTAGCTGTAATCAACATTCCCGTCTTCATTCTTCCCCTACTGTATAGCCCCGAAGTTGCTGAAGGGCCATACGCAATATACAATTTTTCCTACGATCTGCTCTTCAGCCACACAACCTACAGATGTATTACGGGAATCTACCGAGACGCTGCGGTTATCGCCCATCACGAAGATTCGTTTGTCGGGAACCTGATAAGGAAGCTTGATGTCCGTCTCGCCGAAGGCTCTGTCCTCCAGATACGGCTCATCTAGTTTTTCGCCGTTCACGTAGACGTAACCGTCCTCATCAATGTCCACCCAGTCGCCTGTATTTGCGATCACTCGTTTTACGAGGATCTTATTATTATAGTAGAAAGCGATAATCTCGCCGGTCTTGAATTGGCTTCCTTTTATGGATAACACTATGTCCCCTTCGTTCAGGGTGGGGTTCATCGAAGATCCGTATATTCGAAGCACCGGCAGGAAAAGTACCGCTACCAGAATAGCGATAGCCGCAACGGTTATCATGGTGTAGATAGTGCTTCGGAGCACCATCGCGTAGCTTCGTCGGTATCGTTCCCTGGTCAGCTCGTTGCTCAGCTGAAGCGAAGAAGGAAGTTCGTCGGCAGTGTATTGTCGTTTTGCTCTGCTCACTCTGTTCTCCCCTCCTTTACCGCATCCGGTCTGAAGGAACCGGGAGAATTATAATTTGGCGGGGTATCCGCTCGCATGCCCGGACCGCTGTTACGATCTCCTGTTTGGATCGCCCTCAGCGCGTCGGCCGCATTCTCGGGAGTCATGCCCGAGATAAGCTCTTCGGCCCTCCGCTTTATATTTTCCAGATATACATCTGCTGCCTGTTGCGCGCCCTCAAAAATGTGGAACACTGACAGCGAAGCCTCGGCAATGGAGCCGCTCTTCTCGAGCATTATTTTTTTGTCAGCCAGTTTGGCGTTTGCTTCGTCCAGCTCCGCCCGGAGCCTGTCTATTTCCTTGCTCTGGGTCAGCAGAATCTGCAAAAGCTCTGCGCGTTTCAATTTTTTTAACTCTTTATCTGTCATTCGTCTTTCGCTATGTTACAGTTTCGTAACATTTCCTCCTGTCTCACATTTTTTATGGGTCAGTGACCCATGTTATGCCTCAAACGGGCACACTCCTAGCTATATTTATACAATTATCTATAATATAATACCTCTTTCACCCAAAATTTACAACACCTTTCTGTCTTTTTTGTGACAGTCCCGGCTGAGAATATATAATAGAAGAAACTGCTTTTTTTATGCACTTCGATAATCCGGTTTGGGGCGTTTTCGTTAACATTTTCGTAAAGGACAGGTTCTTTTCTTCATCACCCGGAAGTGTCGTTCCGGATTTACGCCGTTTTTCATAATAATATTATGTCAATCAGTTGTGTTATTGTGTCGGAATTATGTGTTTCAAATAATGGAATTATGTCAATCAATAATGTCGAATATTGACAGAACTACACTTGTATTATATAATAATGTTATGTCAATACTACATTTGAGCACCTTGCACCGGGCAAAACGCGGTTCTGCTGCCCGGCTTCATGTAATAACATTACATTTTCATCTTTCAGGAGGTTGTCCATGGAAAAAATGCTGACTTGTAAAGAGGCTGCAGATCTCTGGAATTTCACGGAGCGCTGGGTCTCCATCATGTGTAAAGAAGGAAAGATTCCGGGGGCTGTTAAGCAGGGGCATAAGTGGATGATCCCCGCTGACACGCAAAAGCCTGTCGACAGCCGTATTAAAACGGGGGCGTATCGCAAGGAAGGCGGTCCTTCCAATCTTCCGCTTCCCGCAGGTGTTTCCGATTATCGTAAGGCATGTACAGAATATTATTATGTCGACAAGACGCTTTTTATCAAAGAATTTCTTGATCAGAAGCCTCCTGTCTCGCTTTTCGTGCGTCCCAGGCGCTTTGGCAAAACTCTCATTATGGATATGCTCAGGACGTTTTTCGAGAACACCGGAGAGGATACTTCACGTTATTTCCAGAATCGCAAGATATGGTCCTGCGGAGAGTCTTACAGGAGGCATCAGGGGATGTATCCTGTTATTTATCTCACTTTTAAGGATATTAAGTTTGATACATGGGGCAAATCTCTTCGAAAATTCGGCGATATTCTGCAATACGAATATTCCCGGCACAGTGTGCTTGCTTCTTCCGATAAGCTGAGCGGATACGAGAAGAATCTTTATTCTACCATTGTTTCGGGCAAGGCTGATGAGATTCAGATTGCTTCTTCGCTCTTTAATCTCTGTCGAATGCTTCATGCGCATTATGGGACGGCGCCGGTTCTTCTGATCGATGATTACGATACGCCGCTCATTCAGAGCAGGGCTTACGATTATTATGATCCGCTCATCTTCTTCCTGCAGAATCTGTTTTCGGGGACTTTTAAGGATAATCCGCATCTTTCTTTTGGTATACTCAGCGGTACGCACAAGTTTCCTTCGGAGAACATTTTCAGGGATTATGTCGCACCGAGGGTCTTTTCGTTTACGGATTATTCGTTTAGAGAGGCTTTTGGGTTTACGCAGGACGAGATCGTGCAGATGGCGGCTTACAGCGGTTTGACGGTGGATATCGATGAGCTGGCTGAGTGGTACGGAGGGTATTCCGTCGGCGATGAGGTGATCATGAACCCGTGGTCGGTGGTCAGCTGTCTGGCAAACGGCGGGCAGATTCAGCCGTATTGGGCTGCCGGCGGTGCGTCCGAGATCCTCAGGCCGATGTTCCGCAGTTCGGCGTATGGGTCGATGGAGCATTTGAGGGCGCTTTTTGCGGGGAAAGCCATCACTACGCAGGTCGATCTGGAGTCGCCCGATCCCGAAAATCCGCAGACGCTTGCGGAGGTTTATGGGCTTTTGGTGCATGAGGGTTATTTGCATGTCATCGGGCAGACGATTCGGCCTAACGGGGTTATACTGCACAGCCTGGAATTTCCGAATAAGGAAGTGTCGATCATTTGCCGCAAGGAGCTGCTGAGCTATCTTAAGGACGAGCAGAT
>CADCPK010000282.1 GCA_902803215.1 uncultured Lachnospiraceae bacterium | reverse complement strand
TTTGACCGCTTCGGCGTCAAAAAGATGTTTGCCGGTTTTGCAAAGCTTAAGAAAATTTAAACGAAATTCTTATTCATTGTGGAAATAACGAAAAGAACATGCTATACTGGAGAAAAGCATGTAAAGTATGAAACGGAGGTGCCGACAGATGAAAATCACCAAGGAAAAACTTATAGGTTTGTTAGCATTATTGGACATCAGGAATAAGCTTGGCGAGGAAAAGAAGAAAAGAGTGCTGATCATCCTGGCGATCATAGCTGCCGTTATCGCTGTTGCGGCTATTGCCATTGCAGTATATCGGTTCTTTGCTCCTGATTATCTGGAGGATTTCGAAGATGATTTCGACGATGAATTCGACGATTTCTTCGAGGATGAGAGCGAGGCCGAGCCCGCTAAATAAGGTGTATTTCATGTGTAGCTCCGGATGAACGCCGGAGCTATTTTCTTAGAACGGTAAACAACGTTTTGCGGTCTGAAAAGCGCATCACGTGGGGTGCGGTTCAATATTTGTGTACGGGAGGAAGAATACAGATGAAAAGCGGTCGTTTTCCTTTAAGAATGCTCATACTGGCTGTGGCATTGATATGCATCCCGGCAGGGGGCTGCGGAAAACAGGAAACTACGGATGATATGGGAAATACGCAGTCCAGCCTGGGTGTGGATAATCAAATTGCCGGTTTTCTTTTTAACTTTGATAAAAGCGCCGAAACAGCAAAGATGGTCAAGGATAAGGACAAGGGCATTTTCCCCGAAAGTGTGACTTGGGCCTATGCCGAGAATCTTAAAGTGCATGAAAAAGCCCCCACTATGACATCGGAGGATCCCGATTTTATCAGAGATATCTATTACGCGCTCAGCAACACCATCGTTATGGGAAATGCGTTTGAACGCTCGACAGAAACGCCTTACTTTATCGAGATCACGCTGAATAACGGAGGTACGATAAGATATAATTTTGTCTCGCCGAGTGTCATCCGTCTCAGCGAGCAGAACTACGTTATCGAATCTGACGGTAGTCTGTGGCGCACGCTTCGGGAGGCTTCAAAGAAATATGAAAAAGGGTGAAATATACGAGGGCATCATCGATAGAGTCGACTATCCCAACCGCGGACTGATTCATATAGAAGACACTGATGTGATTGTTAAAAACGGCATTCCGGGGCAGAAAGTCCGCTTTCGCATCAACAAAAAAAGAAACGGAAGGTGTGAAGGACAGCTGCTCGAGGTGCTGGAGAAGTCACCGCTTGAGACGCGCGGCAAACAGTGCGGCATTTTCCCTGCGTGCGGCGGCTGCATGTACCAGACCATGTCCTTCGAAGCGCAGCTGGACATGAAGGAACAGCAGATCAAACGTCTGCTTTCCTCTGTGATCCCGGAAGAGATCGATAACGTCTGGGATGGGATCATAGCGAGTCCTTCGGAGTTTGCGTACCGCAATAAGATGGAATTCTCCTTTGGGGATGCCTATAAGGACGGCCCGCTTACGCTGGGGCTTCACAAAAAGGGGAGCAGCTACGATGTGCTGACGGCGTTCAATTGCCGGCTGGTTCCTCCTGATTTTGTGCGTATTCTGAATACCGTCCATCAGTATTTTCTGAACAGGCCGGCTCCGTATTATCACAAAATGCAGCATATCGGCTATCTCAGACATCTGCTGCTTCGTACAGGCACTAAGACAGGGGAGATCCTGGTCCATCTGGTGACCACAAGCCAGATGTATATCGACATGAGCCCGCTGGTCTACGAGCTTCTTGCCCTGCCCCTCGACGGAAAGATCATCGGAATTATCCATGTGATCAACGATTCTCTCTCCGATGTGGTGCAGAGTGACCGCAGCATCGTCTTGTGGGGCCAGGATCATTTTTATGAGAGTCTGCTGGGGCTTCGTTTCCGCGTCAGCAGTTTTTCTTTCTTCCAGCCGAATTCCGGGGCCGCGGAGCTTTTGTATACCAAGGTCAGGGAGTATATAGGAGATGTGAAAGACCAGGTGGTGTTCGACCTGTACAGCGGGACCGGCACCATCGCCCAGCTTGCCGCGGCGGTAGCCCGCGAGGTGGTGGGCGTGGAGATCGTCGAGGAGGCCGTAGAAGCCGCAAAGAGGAATGCGGAACTGAACAACATCACCAACTGCCGGTTCATCGCCGGTGATGTGCTTAAAGTCCTCGACGAGTTGGAGAGCAAGCCTGATACGATCATCCTGGATCCTCCCCGCGACGGCATTCACCCCAAAGCCCTGCCAAAAATTCTGAGCTACGGCGTGAACCGTATCGTGTACATCAGCTGTAAAGCCACCAGCCTGGCCCGCGATCTCCCCGCGTTTCTGGCGGCGGGGTATCACGTGGAGAAGGTGTGCTGCGTAGATCAGTTTTGCCAGACTTACCACATAGAAACTGTGGTAAAAATGAGTAAATAGGGACGTTTCTCAACGACTCATTTTGGGGTCAATGAGGACATTTCTCAATGGGTCAATGGGTGAAGTTCTCTTTGACCCATTTTGTTTGCAAAAATGGGTCAAAAAAATGTCCGAGGCCACTGAAAGTGAGTCATTAATCCTATCCCAAGGCTTATGACCACCTTTTCAGGGCTCAAATGGCATTTCGTACAGAGAAACCTGCAAGAAATGAAGTAAGTGGTTGTCCTTTTTCAGCAACGAAGTGCAACACATACAGAGAAAACTACGAGAAACGATGCTTGTGGTTGTCCTTTTTTAGCAACGAA
>CADCPK010000281.1 GCA_902803215.1 uncultured Lachnospiraceae bacterium | reverse complement strand
TTCGATTCCCATTTTGGTGAGTTCTTCCAGCGCGATCTTTACATAGATCTCACAGTTTCCGCCTCGTCTTCCTGCTGTAAAAGCAACAACTTTTTTCTTTTCGCTCATTGCTGACCTCCTTGATAAAATTATGTATTCATGTATTTACTATCATATCATGTATTGATCTTAATAACAGACTTGACTTTTTGTTACATTTATAGACCGTGTTTCACCGTGCCTCCCTGCTGAACTTAAACAGCACCAGCCAGATGCCGAACACGAACATCGCGGTAAGTGCGATATGCACCGCGTTCAGTTTTCTCAGCACGATCATCAGAACGGTAAAGCAAACCGCCACAGCACCTAACACCGCAAACAATCTGCGGCCATATCTGCAGGCGGCTTTGCTGTACCTGAGGGTGCAGAAGAGAGCAGCATAGTACATCAGAAAGCCGGTGATCAGCAGACACATCTTCGGCCACAGGCTGACAGCGGGGTTCTGCATATAATCGAGCGAGATCGTAATGATGTTGAGCGCGAAGATCAGTATGATATGCAGGAGCATATAAAACAATCCATTGTTTTCCGCTTCTCTGTCGATCAGCCGGTCGTATATGGTTTCATAACTCAGAAAGAGGCCGGCGACGATCAGAAAGCCCATCAACGAAAAATAGATGGTATTGGCAGAAATTCCCCCTTCAAAATAGTCGGCCAGAGTGATGATCATCTCACCAAAAGTAAATACGATATACAGCATTGCTCTTTCGGTAAGATGCGTGAAATCAACCAGGATCACTTCGGCTTTACGGCCCTGAACCAGGCTTCCGATGATACCGAAAAGGATCGCATACGGTACGAGATTAATACCAGACGCGTCATATACAGGGACGGAGATGAAAACAAGGAATGCTTCTGCGATAAGAACGATACCCAGCCTTCGTGCCTGCCGGCGGATCGCAGGCTCATCCTTATGATTACGCATTTCGATAAAGTACTGCACACCCAGGTTGGCAAGGATCAGCCCCCAGGCGATATGATGCTCTGTCTCATACGGCGCATAGTTGATGCGCGTCCCCTTCCCGATAAAATAGAGCAGGTACATGTTGATGAACAGCGAGATGTGGTCTCTCAGCCCATTGCGGCCGTACATGTTTATATAATAGGTAGAAAAACTCCAGATCTGGATGACCGTCAGCGTACATAGGATGTAGGCGATGAACAGTTCCTTTTCCACAAAGCCGTTGATGACATGGTGCATGAGCAGATTATTCCGCCCGATAACGTAGACAAAGATCAGATCATAGATCAGCTCGAGATATTCGACTTTCTTTTCTTTTTTCGACTCAATGTTTTTCATCAGAGATACTCTCCCGATCATGATATTCTGCAAATCAAATCCTATAATACCATATTTTCGATATGATATGGAAGGTTCTTCCTGTATGGGCGTAAAAATTGTTGTTACTGTTCACAGTCCTTAGACTGCGAATAGTAACATATTATTACTGTTCGTAACCTGATCGAACACCTGATGCGTAGTTTGGGTTCGAAGCATTCGACAAAATATGAACTTGCGGAACCTGCCTGTATACGATAAACTTTTCTACAGTATGAGCCGGCTGCTGTTGACCAATAACTGGAAAGGAAATTCTGGTGACGATTTGAGTAAAAAACGAAGAAAAATTAAAGACGAAAAGGCTTTTCAGCTGTATGCGCAGTATGAATACAGCCGAATTCGGGAGGAGGCTTCTGCGCATGCGCTTGGTGAGCTGATCAATATTTCGCCCTGGAGCGAAATGCCGCGGGAGAGGATCCAGAAGACGAAGGCTTACAGAAAAGCGCTTAGAGAATATCTGGAAAAGAACTCCTTTGCTGTTGCGTTTCAGGCGGGACATCCCGAGGACGTGAGGGAGTTTGCCGAAGATTATAAAGAAAAGGCTTATGTGCTGCGCAGCATCGTGGCGGGGAACAAGAGGATAACGCCCTCGCGCATGATGGCCAAGTACGAGCAGGTGATGCGGAAAGAAAGAGTCAGGGCGGAGCAGGAGATCCTGAGAAGGAATATCCTGGATAAGATCCCCGAGAGAATCCCTGACCTGTATCCTGCGGCCAGGTCCATGAAGAGGCAGTTTATACTGCATATCGGGCCGACCAATTCGGGCAAGACTTATGAGGCAATCGAGGCGATGAAGAGTGCGGACACAGGCATCTACCTGGGGCCGCTTCGTCTGCTTGCTTTCGAGCAGTATGACAAACTGAACCGGGAGGACATTCCCTGCGATCTGGTGACGGGAGAAGAAGAATCTTATATTCCCTATGCGAAGCATCGTTCTTCTACCGTGGAGATGCTACCGGTCGACCGCGAGTTTGACTGTGCGGTGATCGATGAGGCGCAGATGGTAGGAGACAGCGAGAGAGGCGGGGCCTGGACGACCGCGATTTTGGGCGTGTGCGCGCCGGAGGTACATGTCTGTCTGGCGCCGGAGGCCGAGGACTGCATCATCCGCATGATCAAGGACTGCGGCGACGAATACCGGATAGTGAGGCATGAGCGCAAGACGCCGCTGGTATGCGATGAGAGAAGGTTCAATTTTCCGAGAAACGTGGAAAAAGGCGATGCGCTGATCGTTTTCTCCCGACGCGATGTGCACTCGGTGGCTTCGGTGCTGCAGGCGAAAGGGATCAAATGCAGCGTGATCTACGGGAGCCTTCCCCACGATGTGCGGCATACGCAGGCGAACAATTTTATGGAAGGGAAGACCGATGTGGTGGTTGCGACGGATGCGATCGGCATGGGGATGAATCTTCCGATCAGGCGTGTCGTGTTCCTGGAAAATACCAAGTTTGACGGGAAGAGGGAGAGGGAGCTTTTCGATCACGAGATCAAGCAGATCGCGGGCAGGGCCGGGCGGTTTGGGATATATGACGAAGGGCTTTACAATTCGATCTATTCGTCCGCTTATTTGAAAGAGGCGGTGACTTCGCGAACGCCCGAGCTGAAGAGGGCTTTTGTGGATTTCCCCAAGAGTCTGAAGTACGTGGGCGACAAGCTCTCCGATACCATGAAGCAGTGGAACGAGATCACGATTAGTGAAGGGTACGAGAGGGGGAATATCGCAAGAGAGATCGCGCTTGCGGAGAAGGCGGAGAAGTATACGGACGACAGGGATCTGATCTACGATTTCGCGACGATTCCTTTTGATGAGAAGGACGAGACGCTGATGCAGATGTGGTTCGACATGCTTTACTGCCGCATCGACATGATCCCTTATATCTTTACGAAGATGAAGACCGACAGGACAACGTCGGACGACAGCGAGGAGCTGCGTGTGCTGGAGCATAAATATAAGATCTGCGACATGCTCTTCTACTATCGCCGCCGCTTCGAACCCGACCGCTTTACCTGGATAGAAGAAAAAAAGAGGGAGATCTCCCACCGGATCATCGAAATTCTGAACCGGCAGAAACTCTCCCCCCGCCGCTGCAT
>CADCPK010000280.1 GCA_902803215.1 uncultured Lachnospiraceae bacterium | reverse complement strand
GGCGCCAAGGCGATCCACTTCGGAGAAGAAGTCGAGGTGATCGACGCGGAGGTCACCAGCCTCCCGGAGAAAACCACAGACGCCGAAGCGGCGGAGAATGCCGGAAGCGAGACGGCGTTCTCCGCCGACGGCTTCTCCGTCTACGGCGTCATCGTGACCACACTGGAGAAGACAATCACCGCCTCTGACGGAAACACCTACAGCATCAGCGTGACCTACGGCGCGGACGCGAAGATCCCTGTGGACGCGGTGCTCAGCGTCGAAGAGATTCAAAAAACCACCTCTGAAGAAATCATAGAGTCGGAAGAAGCGGAGCATGTAGAGAAGGAATCATTCTATGATGAATTGGTTTCGAAGATAGAAAATGTACTGGACGAGGACCGGCACGTCGCTTTTGCACGCTTTTTTGACATCAGCATTATTTCGAATCAACATGAGGTTCAGCCTAACGGGACAGTAAATGTGAAGGTTGAGCTTGCGAACACAACCGACATGCCGATGACGGCAATTCATTTCATGGAGTCAGAAGGAACAGAAGAATCAGATAATTCGAATATTCTTTTCCTGAACGCTGAAACAGGGATTGCTGACAGCATGGAGACGGCCATAGTTTTCAATACAGACGGATTTTCCGTATATGGAATCGTGAGCCTTGATTCGGTAGATACTGCAGCAACAGTTGATGAGCTTGATGGAAACACCTATTATTTATCAAACGATGATGGTAATAACAGATATTATTTCACAAACAAACTGAGTTCTGTTGGTTCCGCATGGAAGTTTCAAAGAGCTACGACATTTGATTCTGCAGCGCAATTCACTTTTGAAAAAACAGAGCCGGATGGCCAGGGCAACTGTTTCCGCATTTACACCTATGACACTGACGGTAATAAAAAATATGTAAATCTGGAATACATTACGGCGAGTGAGAGATATTTCACCTTCGGTGAGGATGAAGAAACGGCCACTAAATATACGGTGGATATTCATACGGAAGGAACACCGGAGACATTTCAGATTTATCACCGCAGAGCCGGAAATGAATATTATTCCTGGAATAGAAACGGTAACTATTTTGAGCTGGCAAAGAATGCCAAGAAAGCAACTACTAATAAAATCATCCTGTCAAAAACCAGCACGGATGAGGGTACCCCTTCAGATCCCTATGGACTTGACGGACAGTCATTGGGCATTCTCTGGAACTCAGACGACGTTTCCGGATCGGGCATGTTGGCTGTACAGGCAACTGCAAACTCAAACATTACGCTCACCGACGAAAACGGCAATAAGCTGAAAGATAAAAACAATAAGGATATTGTCGTAAAGGAAACGATCAACGTTCTGAAAAACAAATCCACAACAGTCAGGATAGATCCGATTACCCGGACAGACCGTGTGTTTGTCGCGAAGAACAGTGACATCCCAATGTGGACTTTTACCTGCTGTGGTCCGGCGCAGTACTACATCACGACGGTGGTTAACGGACAACTGAAATATGTGAGGTTCGATGATTCACAGAATACCGGAATCGGTGACAAGGGAATCACGCTGGCAGATACACCGGATGAACGATGCAAAATCACTGTGACTGAGGGAACCGGTGCTTACAGCGGTAAGTACAAATTCAGCAGCAATGGCAGAACCCTTTATTACAATAACGGAACCTTCTTTACAAAAGCAGATACGCAGAATGACCAAAGTGTTTGGATGTATTTTGCCGATCGCTCTGAACTGAATGATGACGACTTTGTAGTCTATACGGCAAAAAAAGTAAGCGTTTCCGGTACTCTGGATGAGCTTGGAAATGTCGACTATGATGTTGAGAACGGGGACCAGGTCGTACTCTATACCCGCATATGGAATGAGAATACCCTGGAGTATGAGTATTATGCGATCGACTATGATGGGATGCTGGTCAGAGCCTATGAGAGCGGCGATACGATCTCCTGGGTCGGCAGCAAGGTCAATACCATGCTGTGGGATTTCACGGAGCACTATTGGGAAGGGACAAGCGATCCTAACTACTACTATGATCTGCAGAACAACTATTCCGGCAAATACATTGTGCCTCAGGTGACGGGAACGGACTTCCTGTCGGACAATCCCATCGGAATCAATCTGAACGGACGCCGCTACAAAGAATACTACAGCACGATTCTGGCATGGGATGAGCCCTATTATGATTATGCCACATTGATGGTTCGGGATTACCAGCTTGCCTCTGCGCCGATGTCGAAGGCAGAAGATTTCTATTTCGCCATTATGACAAATGATGAATCTGCGGATCAACTTACCACAGTCGCAACGATCGACAGTGAACCATTTGGCATAACCTTGAAAATGCAGAATTATGCGAATGTAGCGAGCAACAATCGTTCTCAGACACAGACAGATGTTCTGCAAGAATTGACGTATAACCAGTGGAGCGGAACCAAAGATCTCCTCGCCAAGTATATCCCGGACGGTCAGAATTATCCGGTCAGCACCAGGACGCAACGGTCCCTTGGCGATCTCTTCAATAACGCCATGACGGTTAACAATCAATTCGTGCTCAGCACCTATCAGGAGACCGGTTATTTCGAATATGACAGCACGCAGAATTTTGCTCATCTGATTTCCAGCGAGAGCGATCCATGGGTCGGAGAACCGTCACCAAGCGGCGGTAAATATAAAGTCGGCGATTTTGTGATCTATGACCAGATCGCTTCTACGACAGAAAGTAACGGAGAGACACGCCGTCATGGTCAGTTCTTTCCGTACAACGATTTGACGGAAGGCTCCTTCATTACGAACTATGTAAATGACACGGATATTCATGGGAAATCGCTTTCTTCTCTGGATCCGCGGAAAGATGAAAAGCTTTACAAATTACAGTTTCACGGCCAGGAAAATACCGACCCGCGATACGTAGACTACTTCTTCGGGATGGAAATGAACGCCAACTTCATGCAGAGCGAGAGCGGCCTGGACGACTGGGGGCATGACCTGATCTTCGAATTCTCCGGGGATGATGACTTCTGGCTCTATATTGATGACGTCCTTGTTCTGGATTTGGGAGGTATTCATTCTGCGCTCGACGGAAGTGTCAATTTCCGCACAGGAAAAGTGATCGAAAATGGCCGGGAATCCAATCTGAGAGAACGTTTTGCAACGGCATATAAAACACAGTATCCGAATAAGACGCAGGCAGAAGTAAACGAGTGGCTGAACGGAATCTTTAAGGATGACGGGACCAATACCGGAACGGTCTTTAAAGATTACTCCGGCCATACCATGAAGATGTATTACATGGAGCGCGGCGCCGGCGCCTCCAACCTGCACATGCGCTTCAACCTTGCGCCGTATGTTAACGGGGAAGTACAGCTTGAAAAAGAAGTCAGCGGAACCGATACCATCACAGCTGCATTCCCATTCCAAATCTGGTATAGGGAACCTCATAACCATGTGTCTGTACAGGCGGGAAGAAGTACCGAGTATGATCCTGCAGTTCTGGACAGCAAAACGGGAGATCCTGTTTCTTATGCACCGACTTATTATTCAGACGGTGTGAACTATGAACAGGTATACTTCCTTACTC